>JAWODZ010000164.1:0-24173 GCA_046483025.1 bacterium | reverse complement strand
TTTGTGCTCCCCGGCTTTATTGACGGACATGTGCATTTCAACCGGGCAGGGGCCCAAATCAAGGATCCCAATCTTTTGACTGTATCGAATAACAAAGGACTCAGACATGAAATAAAAAAGGCAGTATCCAAACTTGATAAAGGTGAATGGATCACCGGAGGGCTCTGGGGAGCGTATGAACAATGGAAAATCGGAGCTGCGGATGCCGGGGAAAAACAAAAACACCGCTGGCATCCCTCCCGTGAGATTATCGATGATCTTACCCCCCACAATCCCTGCCTGCTCTGCAGCTATGACCGCAAACTCTACCTGGCCAATACTGCTGCCCTACAGGCAGCTGAGTTGCTGAAGAATCCCGTGACCGATATGGAACTGGGGCGGGACAAACAGCCCACTGGACTGATCTATGAACAATCTCCTGCTTTAGACATCTTACAAAAAGCAGTAAAGGAAAAATCCCATGAACGTCTGCTAAATGAAAACCGGGCTGCTCTTGAACATCTGGCCCGATGCGGTATAGTAGAGGTTCACGATATTGCTGTCCCGGAACAGACCCAGCGTTTCATTGAACTGGAAAAACAGGGAGAGCTTACCTGCCGGATATGGCTGAGACCGGATTTGTCCAGAGGGCAGGAAATGAAAGACAAGGGATTCAAACCCGGACTGCATCCGGAAACAAGACAGAAAAGCCGCTGGCTGCGGTACGGAGCTCTCAAAGGCTACATTGACGGCATCATGGGAACGCACGGAGCCTTGTTTTTTGAGCCTTATGACGATCAGCCTGGTAACTATGGTCATTACCGCCGGCATACCAGTGATGATCCTGATTTTAAAACCGGCAATATGGAAAAAATGTATGAGCTTATAAAAATCGGATATGAGGCCGGATTTGTATCCAATGTGCACGCCATCGGCACTAAAGGCGTGGCTCTGATGCTGGACACCTATGAACGCCTGATGAATGACCTTGGAACGGATCTGGAGGGATTTCGTATTATCCATGCTCAGGTTATACGACCTCAGGATTTGCCAAGATTCAGAAAACTGAATGTGATAGCAGAAGTCAATCCCTACCATCTTTCTGATGATATGCGCTGGATGGAAGAACGCATTGGCCATCATCGGTGTAAAACTGCGTATGCTTTTAAATCCTTACTGGAAAACGGTGCCCCCCTCAGCTTTGGATCGGACTGGCCCGGAACCTCTGCTGCCGAATATAAAGTACACCCCAAATATCTCATCCATGCAGCAGTGAACCGTACCACCATCAATCATACTCCGGAAGGAGGCTGGTTTCCGGAACAGAAAATCTCTGTACATGAAGCTCTGAAAGCCTTTACTATCAACAATGCCTATGCCGCTTTCGAAGATCATATCCGAGGCTCGATTAAAAAAGGAAAACTGGCTGATATCACTGTATGCGATCAGAATTTACTGGAAATAAATCCAAAGGACATTTTAAATATGCAGGTTGATATGACTATTGTGGACGGTAAAATCATTTTTGAGAAAGATAGCTGGACTGATCAGGAGTAGAGGAATAAAAAGACAAGAACTTTAGAACGTGAGGACTATAGAGCTTGAGAAAGTGAGCGAGCAGAAATCAGTAGCCATTTGTTATCGATGAAAATTATGGTTAATTCTATGAGTGAACCGGAGTATCGGGGAAGAACTGTGGTAACCTCGAAAAGATAAAAAACAATAAACAAATTCGAAATTAAAAATAAATTTCAATCACCCAATCATAAATATCTGACAAGAACAATCTTTTTTTCTGTTTGGTCATTGGGATTTGAATATTATTTTTGAATATCACGTCTTATCCATATTATCGTCCTTGGGGTATGAACCCTTGGACAACCAAGTAATTAGCCTGGATTATTCATGAATCTCACAGGAGAACAGGCTAGAAGTGGATTCCCGCCTGAAAATCGCGGGAATGACCGGGGAAGGGCTATCGGTACATTAAGAAAAAGGCTCACTTTCCCGAAATCATGTATCGGGATCCAAAGAGGGGAGAAATCTATAATAAAAAAAAGTTGTCCTTGCTCAGAAAAAAATTTGTGAATACTTCAGGTTAGAAGAAGTTCGACCCTAAGACCCTATGACACAAAGATTTTTGAACTCCTCACTAAATTTTAGAAATTAATCACTCTTCCGCACCGTTAATACCGGGCAGGGAGAGATACGTACCACCCTCTCTGCATTACTGCCCATAAGCATATGGGCCAGAGCTCCCAACCCTCGGGTGGCCATGACAATCAAATCTATTTCATTCTCGCCTGCATATTGAACAATTGTCTTAAATGGTTTCCCCTCCAACACCACATAGTCTGCCTTATCTTGTTTTATTCCCGTGCGTTCAGCAAGATTATCTTTTATTGTTTCCCCCAGCTGAGGATTAGCTTCCAGAATAGATTTACTGCTTATATTATAGTACATTTCATGTTCTCGCTGCATTACGGAATGCAGGAAAGTACAACGTGCCTTAAAATCTTCTGCCAGACTCTTTCCCTGCTCTACCGCCTTCTTGGAAAAACCAGAAAAATCATCCGGAATGAGAATATTTTGTATGGAAAATTTCTTAATATCCTTATGAACTGTTACCACTGGTAAGGGAGAATGATGGACAACTTTTTCAGTCACGCTTCCGGCCATCCATCGCTTGATCCCGGTCCGCCCGTGAGTACCCATAACAATGAGATCATAATCTCCATTTATAGAGTGATCCAGAATAGCATCTGCTTCCGATATACCTCTTTTCAGGATAGAATCAACCTTAACTCCTCGTTTTTTTCCGTTTTCACAGTTTTCCTTCAATTGTTTTACATATTCCTCCTCTATTCCCTGAACAAACTCTTCATAGGACTCCAGATGCTCTTTTTCCTTAACATCCGTTTTAAAAAGAATCATGACATGTAATAAGGTAACCCGGGCGCAAAATTGTTCAGCTAAAAATAAAGCATATTCTGCTGCTTTATCGGAAAAATCACTGAAATCCACAGGTACCAGTATGTGCTTGAATTTCATATTATTCCCTCCTTCAATCTTTTTATCTCTCTTGCATTTTTGGCTCTCACTCATAATCAACTCTGATCTTATTTTCTACATCATTCTCTGCAGCCCTTTTTGCTTCATAGTTATCTACAGTGCCTTTAAGGGTCACTACCCCATTATCCACTTCTACAGTCAGATTAAAGCTGAAAACCCGCGGATCCCATAAAAATGCATCTTTTACCGCTTCCTTGATTTCCTGATCACTTTTAAGTGCATATTTTGTATCCCGCCGCATTTCATCATGAGCCCACCATTTGACTTTCAGCTTATCGTTATTTACCGATTTTACTCCCGAAATCCAGGCTGCACTATAAGTCCTTGCCTTTTCAATTGCGCTTCCTACTGCTCCGGTCAATGTTACATGTCCGTTCTTGGTTTTGACCTCTATAAGAGCATCGTCGATCCAAACACTGGATTCCAGTTTTCTCTTTATTTCATTGGTTATTTCATAGTCTGTGCGGTATTCTGTGTATTCTATATTGATATCATTCTCAAGTCTTTTTATTCCTTTAATTCCTTTTGTAATTTCCTCTGCCATCACTAAATTTGTAAATGCACTGAATCCGCATGAAACCGCAATTAATACAGCCCCAAAAACAAAAGTACGTATATAAAATTCAAATGTTAATTTCCATATATAATTACCTTTTTTTGTTGATAATAAAATATTTAACTTAGTTAATTATTCCTCTTAACTGTTGGTCTGATCTTTTTCACCACCCACTTTTTTTACCCAAACTTCAATCTTTCTTAAAACTGTTAAAACTAATATGGACAGCCCTGTCATTCCTATGGCAAGTACTGTTTGCCGTAAAGCCACAGTAATACCTATACAGCTGGATAATAAAATTGTTGACGCAGTAGTCAATCCTTCTATTCCTTTGTTGTTCCGGCTTCGTATAATAGTCCCGGCACAGATAAAACTGATTCCAATGATAATTGCCTGTATAAGCCGAATGGGATCAGCCTGAAGTTCAAGATTATCAGTAGAGGAATACTGAACAATAACAGCTTTACCCAAAATCATCAGAAGTGCTGAAGTTCCTGCTACAACCATATGAGTCCTGAATCCTGCAGGCTTATGAGATATTTCTCTTTCAATCCCGATCAAACCTCCCAGGACCATAGCTAATGCAATACCTGCTAATTTATAAATTTGTTCCTGCCAAGTCATCATTTTATAGGTAAAAAACCACTGTCTGATCAGATATCAAAGGTTTTCTTTTCTCCCTGTCCCATAACAAAAACTTCATCATTAAAACCAATCTTGACATCCGGTGACCAGCCTTTTTCGAATTCAACAATAAATTTAGAGGGATCAAATTCCATCCATATCCAGTGGCCTCTGTATCGAATGCGCATTTTAAACCAATTCAATTTTTCCGAAAGAGCAGGGTTAATCCAGAGCACGTCATCTCTGATTTCAAAACCCGTGTAACACCGCTGTATCATATCCACTGTGCCGGACATAGCACCCAGATGAATCCCTTCTTTTGTGGTACTATTCTCAATATCCCTAAAATCAACATTCAAAGCTTCAATAAAATAATTCCAGGAGGATTCACGATCCGAGCGCGCTAAAACCCAGGAATATACCAGCTGGCTGAGAGAGGAGCCGCAAGAACTGCGCTTAACATAGTAATTAATATTCTTAGGAATTATATCATGAAAATTTAATTCGTACCCTAAACGCTCAAAAAGTTCTTTCAGTTCCTCAGCAGAAAAAAGGTAGAAAAGCATCAAGACATCAGCCTGTTTACCTGCTTTATAGTGATTGGGAGAATCACCTTCCGCATGAAGAATTCTGTCCAGCCTCTCAATATTTCCGTATTTATTCCAATATCCTTCCCAGTCGAATTCTTTAAGCTTTTCATATCCTTCAAATTGACTGATAATATCATTTTCATGAAAAGGCACAAACATTTTTTTAGAGATAAACTCCCATTTTTCCAGCTCATCTTTCCCGATCCCCACCTCTTCCAGTAATTCTTTTTTCCTGTCATTGGCTAACATATTTAGCTTTTCCAGGGTATTTTTTAAAACCCAGACAGTCATAACATTGGTATAGGCATTGTTATTCAATCCCGGTTCATCGGAATCAGGATAGGCGGTGTGAAATTCATCCGGACCTACTACATTGTGAATTTCATATCGATCCCGCTCAGAATTAAACGTTGAGATACTTGCCAGAAACTGAGAAATATTAAGCAGCATTTCCACTCCGTAAAAGGACATGAATTCAATATCCAGGGTGACTTCATAGTATTTACAAATATTATAGGCAATAGCTGCATTTACATGACGCTGCAGATAAGTATTATCCGGTTCCCACTCTCCTGATTTGGGATTCAGATGAATCACCTGACTTTCCTCCCGTCCGTCACTGCCGCTCTGCCAGGGAAACATAGCACCTTTATATCCTGCATTAATGGCATTGGATCTGGCTTCTCCTAATCTTCGATACCGGTATAATATAAGTTCCCTGGTTATTTCCGGTATGCGCAGATTTAAAAAAGGGAATATAAACAGTTCATCCCAGAAAATATGGCCCCGATACGCTTCTCCGTGCCATCCTCTGGATGGAATACCAATATCCAGATCAATGGAATTAAAAGATGCAGTCTGTAAAAGATGAAAAATATGAAACCTTAAAATTGACTGACTGTTATTTTCCTTATCTGACAATTCAATATCACAACGGTGCCAAAGACGGGACCAGGCATTCTCATGCTTATACAGAAGCTTCTGGAATTTATCAGCCCGATGCATGGTTTGACAGGACTGTAGTACTTCCTCACTGATTGCATTATCTCTGGAAGTATAAATTGATACAATCTTTTCTACCCGGGTATCCCGTTGTTCCCGGCATTCAAATGAAAATTCTTGTGCTACTGACTTCTTATCAAGGATCAATTTTCGCTTTACAGGCAATAAATTATCATCCTGAAAAATCTGAGTCCTGGCAGCCTGAGCCATACGAATTTTTGACTGCCTGGTTTGTGTAACCAAAAGGATGCCGTCTTCATAGACCTTTCCCGTATCCAATACTTCCAAATGATTTCCATTAAGAGGCCGATAACGCTCTACTCCGTTATTGGTTACACCGCCGTCGATTCCGGAACGTACTTGAATTGTACCTGACCAATTTTCAGGTCTGATCAGCCATTCCAGGGCTGCTAAATGTTCCTGACCCATGTGAACGAACCGTCGGCTTATCAGATGAGTAATCCGATCCTGTTTATCACGGAACCGTATTTTACGCAGCATCACAGCTTTTTTCATATCCAATTCCTGATAAAATGAAAGAATATCTACATCCTCTAAATCGAACCATTTATCGTTCTCGATGCGAAAGTTAAGACATAACCAGTTCGGCCAATTAACTAAATCTTCATTTTCGATAATACGGCCGGAAATCTCAGTTTTAAGACGGTTGTACCCGCAGGCCAGGTACGTACCTGGATAATGCGGTCCTTTGTCACAAGACTCTTCAAATGCTCCCCGGGTAACAAAATAACCATTTCCCAATGCAAACAAAGCTTCCCGCAGAGACTGGTACTCTGGAATCCATTTGTTATAACTAATTTTCCATCGATCTATTGCTTTATCCGGTTGTTCTGTCATAAAAACAATCTCCTCTCTATAGAATTATTGGATAAGGTGTTCTAAAAATTTACCTGTTTCATTTACATTTTCTAAACCGTATCGTGCCGCGGTTAATTGACCGTGCTCTCCGACCAGGATACCTGCCCCCAGCCTCTGGATAGAAAGAATCGCATCCTCATCTGTTATATCATCGCCTAAATAGAAGGGGAAAACATCCGGTTGATTCAGGTTCAGTTTATCTAAAAGCCAAAACACAGCTTTTCCTTTATGCCAGTCGATATCAGGCTGCAGTTCCAATACCATTTTCCCCTCCCCCTTTCTCAGGCCATCATGATCTGACAATATTTTCTCAACAATATTTTTCACTTTCGACACTTCCGTCTTGGAAACATTTCGATAATGAACAGCCACTGCAAACTGTTTCCGTTCTACCTGGGCTCCCGGAACAGCATCAAGTTGATGTTGCAGTTCTTTCTCACTATCATCCAGTTCGGAAAGAACGGTTTTGGCCTGCTCGTTCTGCATATGGGTTCCATCAGGCATGCTGATATCAAATCCATGACTCCCGGCATAAATAAGCTCATTTAGTTGAATAAAATTTTGTACAGTCCTGAGATCCCGACCACTTACAATAGCTGTAGGAGTACAAACAGCAAGTTTTTTTAAAATATCCTGCATCCTGGGAGAAATAACTGCATCCTCAGGTTTATTAACAATAGGGGTCAGGGTGCCGTCATAATCCAGAAACACAGGAAAAGTCTTTTCTCCAATTTTCTTTTTGATTTCCGACATTCTTTTTAAAGCAGAAGGCAACCCGCTGGGATGTACAACATAATTGCCGGATATAAGAATATCTATATCATCAAAAGAACGGATAGCAAGATCAGCTCCGTTTTCGAGCAGTGCTTCTTTCTGCCCTTCCCGTGCCACACCGACCACCAGACCAAATTCTCCTAACCTTCCCGCTTGTACACCTGCTTCTGCATCTTCCATAAGCACTGCTTCCCGGGGAGTAATACTGAGTTCATCTGAGGCCTGAATAAATATATCGGGAGCCGGTTTGCCGGTAAGTCCCAGGTTTTCGGAAATTATACCGTCCACCCGCACATCAAATAAATGTTCCACTTTGGCTGATTTAAGAATCCCCTTACAGTTTTTACTGGATGATACTACTGCGATTTTAAACCCATCTTCCTTCCACTTACTAATTTTCTCTACTGCGTCTGTAAACACTTCCGGGCCTTTCTTGATCAAAAATTCATTGAATATTTCATTTTTGCGATTGCCAATAGCACAAATTGAATTCCAGCCGGGTTGACTGTCCGGAGTGCCCTCAGGCAAGCTGATTCCCCGTGCATTTAGAAAACTCCTTACTCCTTCATACCTGGGTTTTCCATCCACATACCCACGATAATCTTCTACAATATCAAAGGGTTGGTAAATAGATTCACCATTTTCCCGGCGTTTTTCCAAATATTCATCAAATACCTGTTTCCAGGCCCGGGCATGAACAGAGGCAGTCCTGGTAATAACCCCGTCCAGATCCAGAATGATTGCTTTAAAAGTATTTGAATTCATTATCACCTCTTCTGTTTTATTATTACAAAACAGTATTCACCTTATTGTTATATTTATTGTCACTATCAGACCTTAATCTAAAAATTAATAGCGGTCTGTTGCACAGATACAAGATAATAAACATAACTGTACAGGTCAAATCATTTTTATCAATGTAGAGATTATTAATTCACCCCTGGCTACTGATTACAGTAGTTAAAGTATTCCATCATTCTGATTACTTCCTGAGTATTTTTCTTCTGTTAATAATTAATTCCAAAATCACTTTCTTTACCATAAAAAAACACAGTTATCTTTTATTGTTTCTGTTATTTACTGATTTCTTTTCCATTAATAACTTGTACTGTTATTTATGAGCTTTGATTTTTCTCATTCTGTGCTCCGAATGGTTAAAACCGGTTTTTGAGCATGACGAATGATCTTTTCTGCAACTGAACCGAAAAATAATCGTCCCAGGCCGGTCCGCCCGTGAGTGGAAACAACAATCATATCCACATTCCTGTCTTTGGCAAACTGATTAATTTCATCAGATTCATCCCCTTCGGCCAACACCACTGTCTCAACTTTTATATCCTCTTTTATTTTATCTTTTACAATTTTTTCTAGAGATTTTTTCGCATTTGCTTCTAAATCCTTGATATATTCAGTGATATTAAAGCCTCCTGCACTTGAAGGAGCACTGTACCCGGTTGGACCGGTTTGTAGCATGGAAGAATCCGGAACCGGTGGTACTACATGAACCAGCAGCAGCGTAGCTGATAATTTTTTGGCCAGCTCTTCAGCGGCCTTAACTGCTTTGTAGGAATGTTCACTGAAATCAGTAGGACATAAAATTTTATTTACAGGTAACATTATATTTCCTCCCTAATTTTATATTAAATTAATTATCTGATTTTCTCTACTTAAAATTTTTTTAAACACCGTAATAAATAATACCTTACTTACCTTTCAATATCAATAGGAATTATTCCGATTTTTTACTTCTAAAAAGATGAATATAGAATATCCAGTTACTCAAAGTTTAACCTGAAAAATATATTATGCCCGGAGCAGTGCAAATATTTCCGGATGGTCAGTAATTAATTCTGGCTCTAATACCAACACATCTCCTCCGTTAAGAAAGGTATAAACAGCTGACATTTCATAAAGATCCTCATCATCTTTTTGCCGCCTTTTATGAATATCTACTGAAAGAGAAGGAGGATTAAATTTTCCCCAGCACTGTATACCACTCTGCAAAAATAAAGTCTGAATACGACCCTCATAAGCATTGACAAGCACTTCCTGAATTCCCTTGGTTGTCTTATCAGACTCAATTTGATTATGATATTGTTCTAAAGCTTTTTGCTGCTCTTGTTTAAATAAGGGTTCAAGCACATTCCAGGCCCGGGTATGAAGCGTTTCCGGAGATAACCTATCAACATTTTTTCTAATTCCTTCTTTTATTAAATGCGGATAGGTATTCAACTCCTGATAAATTGGATGTAAATAATCCATCCCCGAAAGTATCAAAGGCGCCTTCTCGGCACTCATAAAAAAATTAATTGATTTATTAATTATATGGAAAAACCGCTGTATATTCTCTTTCTTTCCATCCGTACCCACACCCTGGCCATGAAATACTGCCGACCGATCATTCAAACCGGATCGGGTTTTAGTATGAAACTGAATCTGTCTTTCCGGATCATCGTATTTTAAAATCTCTTCAATATCAGTGGGCATATCTTTTACCTCCACTTGTTGCATATTAAATTGGGTACCCTGATATAACCGGGTATGTTTCAAACTGAGATCAAGAAGATAAAAATATCCCTGATTCTGAATCAAGGGAATCAATGGTTTAATATAAAAATGATCAGTGATTACCACCAATTCTTCTACTTTAACGGGAAGCAGATAATACCTGTAGAATTCTGAACTGACAAAAACTGCCAATCCCTGACTTTGATAATTCCAGAACCAGTTATTTTGAAAAAGATCATTAACCGGCTGCATGATCTGCTCTATCTCATTTTTTCGCAGACCACTGGACTTTAACTGTTTTTCCCCCTGACGTAATAAATTTTTAAACCGAATATGATTTTGACGCGTTTCTTTTCCTTTGTGAATGGTCGGCAGATAAATAGACATTGAATTATCAACTTTTTTATTCATTAATTGCTTGAGCTGATCTTTTGTTATAAAAAATCCCATTTTAATCACTCCTTTTTTTACTTATCTATACTTATTTCATGGATGAAAAAATTCTCATAACATCCTCTTTCCGGCATAATTCAGTACCTGATGTCATTACTGCAGCAGCTCCGGCTGCAACCCCAAAACGAACTGATTCATCCAGATCCTTTTCTCTGGCCAGCGCCAAAACCAGTCCGGCAACCATGCTGTCACCTGCACCAATGCGGCTCTCAATAGGAACTTCAGGTGAGCGTATATGTTCACACCTGTCTTTGGTTACATAAATAACTCCTCCTGACCCTAAAGAAACTACCAGTATCTGTGCTTTTTTCTCACTGATGATTTCCTGACCCTGATCTTCCACCCTGATCTCCTGATCTGAACGATCCGGAAACAATTGCCTGAATTCTCTTATATTAGGTTTAACCAGATAAACTCCGGTATCCAAAGCTTTTTTTAAAGGATTTCCGGAAGAATCCAGAATAAACCGGCTGTTGATCTTCTGTGCAATCTCAGCAACACGGTGGTAAAAATCATCCGGAATTTCAGGCGGGAGACTGCCGCTGGCAATAATATAATCCGGCGACGGCTGGAAAGATGCTATATCCTCCAGACATTGATTCCATTCTTTTTCAGATAAAACAGGACCCGGCATACCAAAACGGTACTGCTGCTGAGATTCTTTTTCATTAGCGGTAAAATTTTCTCTGGTCCACTGTTTGATGCTGACCGGATGATGATGTATGTCTTCTCTGTCCAGAAGCTGCGACAGCATATCCCCGGTTGACCCGCCGCAGGGATAGAGCGCATGTGACTCGCCGCCCAGTTCCCGGATAACCCGGGATACATTAATTCCTCCTCCTCCCGGATCATACTGCGGAGATTCACACCTGAGTTTCTGATTAGCAATAACCCGATCAACCTGCATACTCAGATCAATGGTCGGATTCATAGTTATAGTAAGAATAGACTTCATAATATACTCCTGATTTATGTATTACAAAAACTATATTACTTCGGGTATAGCAATTTTCCCATGGATCAGCTTTAATCCTTTCTGAAATATTTTATCCTTTTCCCTGAACTGCAGAGCAGATTTCAGATGGCAGGTAATGACACAGGGAAATCCCCGTCAATGATGGATCTCCGGAAGCGTTCTATGAAGAATTCTGCCCCACATTCCAATCTCTACATTTCTGCCCATCACCAAAATCCAATGTGGATCTACTGTCATAATCTGTTTAAATGTCCAGTGATAACATGACTGCAAATGGCTTTTTTTTATTTCTCCAGGTGCCCAGCATTTCAAAATTGAGGTTGTATATGTGGTCTCCTTGTCCAGTCCATATAATTTTAACATGTGTTGTACATAAACACCCGCTTCTCCGCTGAAAAGACAGCCGGATTTGTCATCCTCCTGTCCCGGCGCTTCCCCCAGAAGAAACAAAGATGGATGAATATCTCCTTTACCTGTCACTGCCCGAGAACGGCTTTTACTCCGTTCACAATCATGACAATTCTTAATACTTTCTTCAATAGACTCTAATGGTTCTGCTTTCATAATGTTTTCACCTTCCTTATATATTAAAATTAATAATACACTTGTAATGATACATATACTATCCCCGGATAACTGCCGAATTCTGATCTCACTGTAGATCTTAAAAAACCACATAAAATTAATTTTACTATTTTTCTAGCGCTATTAGTATCGCAATCGATAGTAATATAGAAATAAACTTCATCCTTATGTTAATCCCAATTCTCATTATTTTATATATTTTTAATACTTTATATTTCAATATAACCTCATAACATCAATTATCCGACTTTTTTATAAGATTCCAGCATATCAAGCACTTCTTCATCTGTAACATCTGTCCAGCGTTCATAGACCTGGGCAACTGCCTGGAAAAATGCCGGAGATTCCAGCACTATCAAATCGTCTGCTTTAGTACGGATATGATCAACAGTTCTCGGACCTGCTACCGGGACTGCCACAATTATCCGACCAGCCTGCTGATTACGGCATAAAGCAATTGACGCCATCATTGTGGAACCCATGGCAATTCCGTCATCTGTTACTATTACTGATTTCCCTTCTATCTCAGGTAAAGGCCGTCCTTTACGCAACACTCTTATTCTCTTCTGAATAACTGATTTTTGTTTCTGTATTGTAGAATCAACCACATCAGTAGAAAGTATTCTTTCTGCCCTGGGAATCAGGTAAAGACTACCGTCCTCTGCTACCGCTCCAAATCCTGATTCAGGATTATCCGGAAAGGGAAGTTTCCGGGAAATAATCATGGAAAAATCAATTTCCAGTTCACGGGCAACTTCTATCCCGATCCGCACTCCTCCCCGGGGAATAGCCAGAACCAGATCTGCGTCGTCCTTGTAATCCAGTAATGCTTCAGCCAGCTTCCCCCCTGCATCTTTTCTGTCACGAAACATAGTATCACTCCTCTTTTAATAGAATAATATTAATTTTTTTCTCAACCTTTTCTGTTTAAACCTCATATTTTTCAATTGTGATAATGTATCGGAGTAACGGGGTATCGGGGTGTCGGTGAATAAATAATCAATAGTTACTTTCTTTCTTGATTCATTATAGTTCTGATTTTTTCTAGGTCCGCTGAACATTTGCATCATAACGTTAACCCTTCTCTATAATTCTTAAGTTCTTAAGTTCTCAAGTTCTACAGTTCTAAAGTTCTTAAACTTTTATATTCTAAATTCCTAAACACTCTCTTCTCCGTTACTCCGATACACCGATACACCGATACTTTATCCTCAATGATGTGCCTTCCGCTATACAGTTCACCGTCAGCGGTCTCCCCTGACCTCTGGCCACTGGATTCTGTCTTCTGCATGTAAATCCCCTCAAGTTCTAAAGCTCTCACGTTCTTGCATCTTGCTTCTTTTTGTCTTTGCCTTTATCCTAACACCCTCTCTTTTATCTCTCCCTCAAGGGAGAGAAATCAGTTAGAAATCTTAAGTTTTTTTTCTAAGAATTGCAGGCCTTCTTTTTTCTCAGATTCTCAAACTCTCTTTTTCTAAAGTTCAATTTTCTCCCATACTCCCTTTCTCCGATACTCCGATACCCCGATACTCCGTTACTCCCTTTTCCATTGTTCCTCACAGCCGATCAACCCCGGTCTCTTTAAATATCTGTCCTGCGAACCAGGGAATAATACTCATAACAATAATCAACCCCCAGCCTTTTAAACCCGGATTTGCTGTTTGTATTACTTTTGACAGAACAGGTATAAATAAAGTTGATAAAATCAAAACCATACACAGCACTATAGCACCCCAGACAAAGGGATTACGCATAACTTCATTTCTGATGATACCGGTCTTTGCATCTCTCATATTGAAGACATGCCAGAGACGGGCAAATGCCAGGGTAAAAAAACTAACAGTTACTGCAGATATTCCTTCTAATCCCAGCCACAGATCCGACAATCGAAAAGCAGTCAATACAGTTACTGCGATTACAACTGAGTATCCGACAATAAATATCCAGTGATTCCTGGTAAGCACTGGTTCCTGAATATTACGGGGAGGCTGCTTCATAATGTCAGGATTTCCTTCTCCCACTCCCAAAGCCAGAGCCGGGAATACATCCAGAACCAGATTAAGAAATAAGATCTGCAGAGGAAGTAAAGGAAGTGACCAATTCACAAGAGAAGCCACAGCCAAGATAAGAATTTCACTTACATTCCCGGATAGAAGAAAAAGAATGAATTTCCTTATATTTTTAAAGATTATCCGGCCCTGTTCAATAGCTACCTCAATGGTGGAGAAAGCATCATCCTTTAATATCATATCAGATGCTTCCTTGGCTACCTGAGTGCCCCTTTTCCCCATGGCAATACCAATATCTGCCTTTTTCAAAGCAGGAGCATCATTAATACCATCTCCGGTCATAGCAACAACTGAATTATTCTTCTGATGAAGATCAATCAGATTTAGCTTTTGTTCAGGTGAAACCCGGGAAAACACAGGGGTCTGCAGCCATGTATGCTGAATATCTTCAGAAACATCGTCAGGTTTATCCAGATCTTTTCCCATAACTACATGTATAGATTCTTCATCTGTCAGTTTTACTGCCAATGCAACTTTACGGGCAGTCTCCGGATGATCACCCGTAACCATTATTACCCGGATACCAGCTTCCCGACAGGATTTAATAGTCTGATCCATCCCTTTACGGGGAGGATCGTACATTCCGATCAGGCCCAGAAAATTCAGATTCTCATAAGGTTCTTCCTGCGAGGATGTGACATTTTTCTGTGCTATAGCAAGAATTCTGAGCCCGCTTTCAGCCAATTTTTTGCTTTCATCAATCCATTCCGACCGGATCTGTTCATCCATATTTGTATCCTGTGAATCCTTCCGGATACTGCTGCACACATGCAGTACAGATTCCGGTGCTCCTTTCACCTCAACCAGAAAATCATTATTCTGCTTATGAAATGTAGCCATCATTTTTGTATCCGGATCAAACGCTTCTTCCCTTACTTCTGGGAAATCTTTGAGAATTTCTTCTCTGTACAGACCAGCCTGGGCTCCGGCAGACAGCAACGCCACTTCTACCGGATCCCCAACTCCATCTGTATCACTTTTTTTATGTAAGGAAGCATTGTTGCAGAGTACACCGGTCTTTAAAATTTCCTTAAAGGTTGAATGTTGTTCAGGTTTAAAGGGTTTTCCGTCTTTCAAGAACTCTGCTTTTTCAGATTTCTTGTTTTTTTTGATCTGGATGTTATGGGAGGGAAACATAACTTCTGATACAGTCATTTTATTTTCAGTCAGGGTTCCTGTTTTGTCAGTACAAATAATATTTGTCGCTCCCAGAGTTTCCACAGAAGCCAGCCTGTTTATCAGAGCATTCCGCTTTGCCATAAGCAGCATACCCCTGGCCAAGGCAACCGTAGCTACTATGGGCAATCCTTCCGGTATGGCAGCAACAGCCAAAGCTACACCGCTTTCTACCATCAAAAGTACTTCTTTTCCCCTGAGTATTCCCAATACAGTTACAGCACCGGCAAGTGCCAGAGTAATCCAGATAAGACTTCTTCCCAGACGATTCAGCCGCTGTTCCAGGGGAGTCAGTTCTTCTTCCGCTTCTTCAACCAGCTGGGAAATATTCCCCAGTTCTGTATCCATACCAGTGGCAACTACCACCCCTTCTCCAGATCCCCGGGTAACAAATGTCCCTTTATACAGCATGTTACGACGCTCAGCCAGTTCAATATCTGATTCCACTTTTTCAATCTGCTTCGCAACCGGAACTGATTCTCCGGTAAGCGGAGATTCATCAGCCTGCAGTTTGTTTGCCTCCACCAAACGTAAATCCGCAGTAACAATATCACCACTGTCAAGTATAACCACATCTCCTACTACCAGCTGGTCAGCGGGAATTTCACAGACTTCCCCGTCTCTGCGTACTCTTGCTTTGATCCGGCTTAATTTCCTCAGGGCCTCCATGGAACGCTGTGCTTTATATTCAGTAAAAAAACCAATGAGTGCATTCAGGAGAATAGCAACTGAAACTGCTATGCCCTCTATCCACTGACCAAAAAGAAAAGAGAGAACTGCAGCGACAGCCAAAATCCCGATAACCAGACTCTTAAACTGATCTATAAAAATTTGCCAAACACTCTTTCCCTCTACCTTTTTTAAGGCATTACTGCCAAATGTATTCCTTCGTTTCTTAATCTCCGATTTTTTCAGACCTGTATCCTTACCTACATCAAGATACTTCAATGCATCTTCAACAGAAACTGCCCAGATTTTTTCAGGCATTTCATTATTGGGAGAATATGTTTGTTTTTTCTTATATGTTTTTTTCATGTATTAATAAAAATTTTACTGTGATTTAGTTGATATCTGCTTTGAAATCTATTCAAAAGCTTTTTACCTTTTCTGTAATGTATTTATAAGGTTTCAGCATATATTATAAACAATAATAAATCAAGGATGATATCAATCGGTAAGTTTCTTAAAAAACCCTTCATAAATGCTGAGGATAAAATCAGGGAACGGTACTCTGCTTTTTTCTGTCCAAATGTGATTAACATAGGCAGAAACAACATTTAGGTGATTATTTTGCATCCACCATATGTGTTAATTCAAGGGCACTCAATCTGCATACCCTTTCTGATCATTGTTAAAGTAGCAAAAAATCTCTTTTCCCTGCTTTTTCCACGTAGAAAATGCTTTTGTCCAGCCTGCCAGGGTTTTAGAATCATATTTCCCCTCATAGGCTGCATCCGGACCATGTAATCTAATATACACAATATCAGCGGTAACCTTTTTGGGAGAAAGGGTTCCGGCAAGATTAAAAATACAAAATGCTATATTGCATCTTTAAGAATCTGATACACATCAGGATGCCACCAGGAAGCATCCCTGAATTCAAACGTATACCAAAATCCATCAGGGAGCTGACGGATAGAAGATCCCCTGATAAGAGCCTGACCTGAGTTATTATGTTTAAAAGTTGATCTATTTAATTTAGTTATCGAGAATGGTGGCATCCTTTTTAAAATTAAGATTAAACCAAAACAAAAAAATGTTAAAAAACACTCGACTTTTAACATAACAGCTCTGTGGAAGACTGACTGTTGTTTTTATTGATTACCACAACATCATCCAGCATTAAAAGTAAATGAAACATAATCATGTCAGAAACGTATAAAATTTTGTTGTTCATATCTATTAATCATTGATAAGGAGTAAGGAATGTATGTTCATAAACTAATAAGGAATACTGTTCTTTTAGTACTACTATTTACTGCTGCAGTTTTAGCTGCTCCGGATGAGGGAATGTGGACCTTTGATAATCCGCCGGTTAAACTGTTGAAAGAAAACTATGATTTCACTCCCACCAAGGAATGGCTCGATCATGTCCGCCTTTCCAGTGTCCGCTTCATGGACGGAGGATCCGGTTCTTTTGTCAGTCCTAACGGGCTGGTGATGACCAATCATCATGTAGCAGTAGGTCAGCTTCAGAAAATGTCCTCCAAAGATCAAAACTATGTTGCTACTGGTTTTTATGCACTCACCTATGAAGATGAGATCAAAAGTCCTGATCTGGAAGTAAATATTCTGGTAGCCATGAAAAATGTTACTGATAAGATTACTGCAGCAGTAAAAGAGGACATGAATTATCATGAAGCCTTAAAGGCACGTGAAGCTGCTATTGCGGAACTGGAAAAAAAGAGCAAAGAAAAAACCAAACTGCGCTCCAATGTGGTTTCTCTCTATCATGGGGGAGAATACTGGTTGTATCAATATAAAAAATATACTGATGTCAGGCTGGTTTTTGCACCTGAACGACAGATAGCCTATTTTGGCGGTGATTTTGACAATTTCACCTATCCTCGCTATGATCTGGATGTTGCTTTTTTTCGTATTTATGAAAATGGCAAACCCCTGCAATCAGATCATTATCTTAAATGGAATGCAGAAGGGGCTGAAGAAGATGAACTGGTATTTGTTTCCGGAAATCCCGGATCTACAGACAGGCTTGACACTTATGCACAGTTAGAATATCAGCGTGACTTCAGATATCCTCTGACACTTGATCTGATAAATTCCTGGATAGAAAGTCTTCGGGAATACTCAAAGAAAGGTCCGGAACAAGAACGTATCGCCCTTACTCAGATTTTCGGACTGGAAAATGCAAAGAAAGCCATGACCGGAGAATATGAAGGGTTATTAGACGAAAAGCTGATGAAGTCAAAAAAAGAAGAAGAGACAGAACTGCGAAAAAAAATCGCTGCAGATCCTGACCTGCAGGAAAAATACGGTGATGCCTGGACATCCATTGAAGAATTATATGAAAAACATATGAATAAAATTGCTAATCAGGTGTATCAGCAGATTTTAGGATCAAGGCTTGCAGGCCTAGCTACTACCATTGTCAGATATGTGGAGGAGATTGAAAAACCAAATTCAGAAAGATTAAATGGATTTCATGATGCTGATCTGGAAATGCTTAAATTCCGGCTTTTTTCTCCGGCGCCTGTGTATAAGGATTTCGAAATTTCTAATCTTACCTGGAGCTTACAAAATTCATTAAAAGGGTTGAGCAGAGATCACGAATTTATCCAGAAAGTACTGGGTAAAAAATCACCTGAAAAAGTTGCTCAATACTGTATTGAGAACACAAAACTCCATGAAGTTGATTTCAGAAAAAAATTAATTGAAGGTGGAAAAGAAGCAGTAGAAAACTGTAAAGATCCTCTCATCGTTATGGCCAAGAAAATCGATCCATTACTTCGTGAAAATATTGAATGGAATAAAAAACACCTTCAGAGTGTAACTGCAAATGCTGCGGAAAAAATTGCCAAAGCCAGATTTGAAATCTACGGTAAAGATATTTATCCTGATGCAACCTTCACTCTCCGTCTTTCCTATGGTACAGTAAAAGGATATCCTTATAATGGAACTAAAGCACCGTATAAGACAACTATATACGGATTGTATGACCGGGCTGCCAGCTTCAACAATGAAGCGGATTACCAGCTTCCCCAACGCTGGTGGGATGGTAAAGACAAACTAGATCTTTCCACTCCGGCAAACTTTGTAAGCACCTGCGACATCATTGGCGGAAATTCTGGTTCTCCGGTTATTAACGAAAAAGCTGAAGTGGTCGGTCTTATATTCGACGGGAATATCGAAAGTCTGCCGGGAAGATTTCTCTATAATCTGGGAAAAAACCGGGCCGTATCAGTGCACACTGCTTTTATCAGTGAAGCATTACGAAAGCTCTATGATGTTGATGCACTGTGTAATGAGTTTGAAGGAAAATAACAATAAAACAAACCCACTATTAGACAAGAAAGCATAACCTTAAAGGCTGAGTTAGATACTGTATAACTCAGCCTTTTTTTACTGTATCTCAAATTGAAAGATACTGTGAAAACAACCAAACCCCGGGTGTTTGATACGTGTTTATTTTCCCTGGAGCTGTCCAAAAAGTACGAAAAAACATTAAACGTTAAGATCGCAAGGGGAGACGCAAAGATTATAAATATTTAATAATTATAAACTTATCAAATTGCGATCTTTGCGGATTTTGCGTTAAAATTTTGTTTTTAATCAACTCCAGGGAGATAACTATCTTAAAAGACCACTTCCTGTCAGTCTGAGCTCAGTCGAAGACTGACAGGAGAGTAATAATTATTCCTTATCAAGAAAGCCTTAATAATCTCTTAAAAAAATCAAGATATACAAGTTATACTTGTTTTTCATCTGTAGAAATTTTATCTTTTAATAAATATGCTGATTATAATTACAATCTTTTTTTTCCTGATTTCCTGCTCTCCAGACACCACGGATCCGGAAGAAATCACTGAAACTCCTGACATTACAGTCATCTCCCGGGCAGAAAAGATTGAACAGCTAGTTGGTGATTTTGACCGTGAGAGACAGGATTCCGCTGTAAACCTGACGGAAACCAAATATGGACTGATTTCCACCGATCTTGGTATCCCCTTCCAGCATAATGACAGAACTTTTATCCTGTTCGGAGACAGTTTTGGCGGTGCCGAACCAAATGATGATGCTATTGCCTATACAACAGATACAAATCCCGAGAATGGAATTGATCTCACTTTTATTCACAATCTTAATGGACATTACCGTCCAATCCAAATACCTGACATTGACCAGGGAGCCTATGAAGTACCAGTGGAAGGTGTCAGTGTCAATGAATACCTGTACATTTATCATACTACTGACTGGAATGAAACTACTCAAAATATGGAACGTACAGTGTTAGCCCGTTCTGAAAATAATGGTTATTCTTTTCAATATATTGATGATATTTCTCTCCACTATTTTATTAATATTTCCCTGGTGGAAGTTGACTTTTCAGACTGGCAGGGATTTCCTTTTCAACAGGACCAGGGTTTGGTTCTATTTGGGACTGGTGAGTACAGAAACAGCAGTGTGTATCTTGCCTGTCAAAAATCTGAGAACATTGAGGATCCTGCATCTCTGCAGTATTTTACCGGGGTGAACAGTTCAAATGTCCCTCAGTGGAGCAGTAATGAATCGGATGCTGTGCCTCTTTTCAATCAGTCCGGAATAGGTGAATTTTCTGCTTTTTACTATTCCGAATTTAACAGATGGATAATGCTTTATAATAATATGGATCCTCGTGGGATCAATATAAGAGCCGCACATAATCCCTGGGGACCCTGGTCTGATGTTCAAGTTATTTTCGATCCCTGGGAAGATGAGGGATATGGACATTTTATACATGTGAGCTGGGAATATGCAAATATGGACAGTGTACATGATCCAGGCCGGGAAAATGAATGGGGTGGTGAATACGGCCCTTATCAGTTCGGAAATCTGGCTATTGACAGTAAAAACATTCTCACCATCTATTTCACAATGTCCACCTGGAATCCTTACACAGTGGTTTTAATGAAAACGGTTCTGGGAAAAGAATAATGAAAAGTCAGTCTAAAAAAACCGTTACCAAGTTCATCTCGAAAATCAGTTTTAACTTCTAACTATTGTTTTTAGATTATCTTTAATAACACACAAAGACACAGAGAGCACAAAGAATAAAATTATTTTCTTATAGTTTCTTTGTGCCTTTGTGTCTCTGTATGAGTATTTATTCTGTTTACCTGTATCTGAAGCGAAAAAACAGGCTATGGATCACCGACAGTTGATTTCAACTAACGTCGTGGACCTCAGTCTTGTCCCTATACCATTTTCCTGGAGCTCGGTTATATTCTCATGAACGCTGAATTTTTTCTGACTACTGGTCTCTGGCTTCTGAACAATATTTTCTAAAGCTCTAATGCTCTTATGTTCTGAAGTTCTGTCTTCTGACCTCTGGCTTCTGAAGGCTAACCCTCTTACGTTCTAAAGTTCTCACGTTCTAAAGCTCTTAAGCTCCGTTTTGTCTCTTGTCTCTTCACTCAAGCTATTCCCTATTCCTTAAAAACTACTCAATACTTTTTAGCTCTATAGTTGTCGAACCTCCACCCATCATTGCAGGCAGCTCAGCTTCTAATTTCACCATGTTATATGGTTTTTCGATATTTACATAAATTAACTGTTTTCCGGTACTGCCGTCAAGCGGAGTAACTTCAATTTTGTAGGTATCAAAGGAGCCGGCCGGAACAGATACTGTTTCTGTTCCGATTACCTCAAGTGAATAAGGGATTATCTTCTGCTGTACCAAATTAAACATACGAATAGTGGTTTTATAGCCCGGCTTTAAATTCATGGTACCAACCACAGTTTCCAGAGAAGAAAGTATTGATGCATCCAAATCAACATCAATATCATTTTTTTGACCTCTGAGTTCCATAGCACCGGTAATTTTATCTGGTTCATATTCCAATGCAATATCGACTCCGGTCTGATCTATAGTCTGTTTTTGAGGAAGAAGAGTGGTGTTATCAAGATAATTATTATTAACTACTGTCCCCTGGGGAGAATTTGATGTTTCCTTAATCAGTACATAATCATTGCCATCCTGAGTTGTGTGAGACACCTCCTTGACAACATCAACTGTGATTTCTTGACCGCCGGTTTTTATGGTCTGGAAATACTGGGCCTTGAATGGTGTAATTTTTTCAGGATCAAGCAGAGGCAGAGGCGCTGTAGCTGCATAGACTTCCAGAGATGTATCAGCCAGAGAAACAGTACTGACATCAACAATCAATTTATCATATCTGTTTTGAACCGTTTCTGAAAGCTCTTCCTGATACCGCCCTCCCAAATGTTGTGCCAAAAATTTTTCCATAGCAGCTGCTACTACCAGTCTGTTTTCCTCTCCTCTGAAACCATGTCCTTCATCCTCTGCAACTAAATAGCCAACATCAAGACCCCGTTCTCTTGCTGCAATAACAATTTGATCGGATTCTCTTTTGTCAACTCTGGGATCATTTGCACCCTGAATGACCAAAAGCGGATCGTCTATCTTATCTGCGGAGAACAAGGGGGATTGTTTTCTGAGCCGTCTTTCATCCTCAGGATCTTCAGGATTTCCAAGTCGTTTATGGAATACTTTAATAATCGGGCCCCAGTAAGGAGGGATGGATTCAAGTAATGTAATCAGGTTAGAGGGGCCTACATAGGATATTCCAGCTGTATATACATCAGGGGTAAACGCTAACCCGGCCAGAGTTGCATAGCCTCCGTAAGAGCCTCCAAAAATTGCAACATTATTTTCATCAGTAATGCCCTTTTTAATCAAATACTTTACTGCATCGGTGATATCATGCTGCATATACCCTGTACCCCATTCTTTATTACCTGCATTTAAGAATGATTTCCCATATCCTGTTGAACCTCGGAAGTTGGGCTGGTATACAGCATATCCACGATTTGCCAAAAACTGAGCATAGGCATTATATCCCCAATAATCACGAGCCCAGGGTCCGCCATGAGGCATAATAACTGTAGGTAAATTTTCTGTTTTTACCCCTCTGGGAACAGTGAGATATCCGGGAATTTCCAAACCATCTCTGGCTTGATATCTTACAGGTTTCATAAATGCAAGATGTTCACTGTTCAGTTCCGGACGGGAACGATATAAAAGATCTACATTCTTGTCTTCTCTGTCATATAGATAAACAGAACCAGGATCAACATCCCGGGAAATAGATATCAAATGGAATCTCATGTCCCGAGTGGATGATTGAATTGACAATTCACCTTCAGGGAGTTTTTTTGTTAAGAATTTTAGATCTTTTTCTATCTGTTTTTCTTTAGGATATATCCTTACCCGATCACCAACATAAACAGTTGCGATAAGTTCGTCAGTTTTAGCATCAAATACAGCACCGCCGAAATCAACCTGATTTTCCGGATCAAATTCAATAAAAGTTGTTTCACCTGTTTCGGGATCCATAAGAGTCAAACGAGTCAGATCAACATCTTTACCTTTATTGGTGACAAAATAAACTTTTTCCCCATCTTTATGAAACCGTACAGGATAGATGGTTTCCTCAAAATTACATTTATAAATCCGAGTAAAAGTATTACCATCATATCGCAGGATTTCTGTGCCGCCGTCTTCTGTCTGTCTGGTCGCAAGTCTTAAATTTCCTTCCAGATCAAAAGTAAAGCCAGCCATTTTTTCAGTATTCTCAAACAGTAATACTTTATCCCCTGTTGTAAGGTCAACTTTGTAAACATCATGATAAGCTTTATCTCTGTCATTGAGCCCCACAATAATCTCGTTTGGATTATCTTTCGGAAGAGAATAAATATTGGCTCTGATACCCTCTATAGGGCACGTTTTCGGCGACCGCATTCCCGTAGTTGATCCGCGGTCGCCCCGGGGTTTGAAGTTCAATCATCGGCTCGTAAGAACACATTCCGACGCACCCCACCGGGGAGATCACGCCGTCCAGATTCCGTCTATCTAGTTCCTCCTCGATCGCCGCCAGGCTCTCCCCCGCACCGGCAGCCAGGCCGCAGGTCGCCATCCCGACAGTGACATAGACGTCAGCCTGTTGCTTCGTCTGCCACCGCTCTTGTGCCTGCTTCCTCCTGGTATCGAGAGCGTTAGCACCATGTGAGCTCATTCGACACTCCTCTCGTAACCATCGGTTACGCCTCTGCTTCTGCAATTCCCAGAGCTGCCAGTCCCTTCTTAACCCGGCGAACCAACTTAACTGGCTACCCCAAATAATAGGTGGATACTTTTGCGTTAGCTTTACAATGTTACGATTCCGTATGTGTGATACCAATACAATAAATAC
>JAWODZ010000148.1:0-6913 GCA_046483025.1 bacterium | reverse complement strand
AATTGCTTTTAACACCCCAATATGGGTGGCGCCAAGAACAGCGCCACCTCCAAGAGCCAATCCGATTTTTTTATTTTTTGTTTTTTTATTAAAAAATTTCATTGCTATTTTATTCTCCGAATTTTTCTAAAGCATTCTTTACCGAATCGCCTAATGTTTTCCAGCTTTTATCAACACCTTCTTTTAGTTCTTTCCAGGCTTCTCCGCTGGCTTTCCGGATTTCATTGAGTTTTTGCTGTGCTTCTTGTTTTTTATTTTGCAATTCATCGATTTGCTGGCGATAATCAGCTTTGGCATCTGCTTTTACTGATTTTGCCTTTGCTTCCAGTTTTTTAATCTCTGCATCCCATTCTTTTAATTTGGCATCCATTTTATCGATGTATGTTTCTCGATCTTCCATTTCTGACCTCCTTGTGTTGTTAATTTTGAAATGATTCAATAGTTATTTATTGTAATTTACATATACTATAAGCAAAATACAAGAGGTTTATTATTAGAGTAAAAGTTAATTTTTTTTAGTTAGTATAATTTTTATGTATGAATAAAAAAATCAAAAAAACCTTGCTTTTTAAAAAAAATTTTTGTATAATTTTTGGATGAATATAAAGGAAAAGAGTATTAATGCAGTCTAATTTAAAAATTCAATTAAATTTTTTGTGTTGGTGGTGGCACTCAATAATAGAGTGTCTCATCTGACCTGCATGAAAATTATATTATTTTAAAAGTAAAAAAGGTGAGAACACTCAGGTTCTCACCTTTTTTTTATCATTAATTTAAAGCCGTGGGAACCAACTAAGTTTCCACGGCTTTTTTTATGGGAGGGAAAAAAGTTCAAATTTTCTTGAAAGTAAAAAGGAGGAAGTCATGGAAATAAAACAAGCTATCCAGAGAGTAATTGACTCGCAGAATCTATCGTTTATGGATTCCTATACGGTTGCCACCCATATCATGAATGGGGCCGCTACAGATGCTCAAATCAGTGCTTTGCTGATATCTCTGCGGTTAAAAGGAGAAACCATCGATGAGATTTCCGGGTTTGTAAAGGCAATGAGAGAGAAAGCCACTGCTGTTCCCTGTAATAATAATACTCTGGTAGATACTTGTGGGACAGGAGGCGATAATAAAAATACTTTTAATGTTTCCACAGTAAGCGGATTAGTTGCTGCCGGAGCCGGATGTACTATAGCCAAACATGGGAATAAATCAGTTTCCAGCCGGTGTGGCAGTGCAGATATGTTAACTCAGTTAGGGATCAATATCAATATTAATCCTCCCACTATGGCAAAATGTATTGATGAAAACGGATTTGGATTTTTATATGCACCGCTTCTGCATAAAGCTATGAAATATGCAATTGGTCCCAGAAGAGAAATAGGGGTGCGTACAATTTTTAATATTCTGGGTCCCTTGACAAATCCGGCACAAGCAGAGCGTCAGTTGATTGGAGTATTCCGGGGAAAATTAACTGTACTTTTGGCCAATGTATTGAAAAATTTAGGATCCAGGCATGTTTTGGTTGTACATGGTGAAGATGGAGTTGATGAAATTTCTATTTCGGGAAGAACCATGGTGAGTGAATTAAAAGATGATGAAATAAGAAATTATTTTATAACCCCTGAAGATTTTGGATTAAAAAAATGGAGTTTTTCTGATATAATAGGAGGTGATCCCATAAAAAATCATGAGATCACTCAGGAGATATTGGATGGTAAAGGCGGTGCACCTCGGGATATGGTCTTACTGAATGCCGGTTCGGTGATTTATCTCAGCGGCAAAGCTGATACTATACCGGAAGGAATTGAAATGGCAGCTAATTCAATTGATTCCGGTCGGGCCCGGGAAAAAGTTGAATATCTTAAAGTAATGACTAATCAGGAGATGAAATGAGTATTCTAAATTCGATCATTGAGTATAAACAAAAAGAAGTTGAGAAGTTAAAAGCAGAACACCCCATTTCTCAACAACGGTATGATTTTGAGAATTGTTCAAACAATTTCCCCAGTAATGTGAAAAAATCTGGGATATCCATCATAGCGGAAGTAAAAAGAAAATCACCTTCAGCAGGAAACCTGAAAAAGAATTTTAATCCGGTAATAATTGCTGAGATGTATAAAAAGAGCGGTGCTGATGCAGTATCAGTATTAACTGATAAAAAATTTTTTGGCGGCGATAATAGTCATCTCTCTTCCATAAAAAATAAAATAAAGATACCAGTTCTTAGAAAGGATTTTATTATTGATCCTTATCAAGTATATGAATCAAAAATTATTGGTGCGGATTGTATTTTACTGATTGCCGGTATTTTAGAAAAAAACATGCTTAAAGATTTGATTACCATTACCGGAGAACTTGGAATGGCAGGATTAATCGAGGTACATTCAGAAAAAGAAATTGGAAAAAGCCTGAAATGCGGGGCAGAAATTATTGGTGTTAACAACAGGGACCTGAGTACATTTAAAGTGAATATTGAAAAATCATTACAGTTAGGCAGAATGATTCCGGATAATATTATGAAAATCAGTGAGAGTGGCATTAGAACAGCTTCCCAGATAAACAAACTGTATGAAGCCGGTTTTGATGGAGTGCTGATCGGGGAAGCTTTTATGAAAGCATCAGATCCAGGTAAATTAATACAAAATTGGAAGCAGATCTGCAGATCAGAAAACAGTCCAATTACAAAAAGCTATTTTTTATAAATTTTTGAGAATGATGCAATGAAGAAGTTAGAAAGGATTACCAAAGTAAAAATTTGTGGAATTACAAATACCAAAGATGCATTGACTGCAGTGAAGTATGGTGCTGATGCTCTGGGATTTGTTTTTGCAAGTTCCAGAAGAAAGATTACTCTAAAAAAAGCAAGGCAGATAATATCACAGCTTCCTCCCTTTATAAATACGGTAGGAGTATTTATGGATCAGTCCCTGGAATATGTACGAAAAGCAATAGACCTGACTGGAATAGATCTGGTACAGCTTCATGGAAATGAAACCAGTGAATATTGTAATAGACTTTCCAAAGGTGTGATTAAAGGAATACAGGTGAATGGAGGCAGAACAGTTGAAGATTTGCTCTCACTGATGGGTTCATATAGGGTTTCAGCATTTATTCTGGATTCAGGTGCAGGAAGCGGAAAAACATTTAACTGGGAGATTTTATCAGAAATAAAGTATCCCTTAATTATTGCCGGAGGACTTACTCCGCAAAACGTAGGGAAACTTATTAAAAGATTCCAACCATATGCAGTGGATGTTTCTTCCGGTGTGGAAAATTTACCCGGGAAAAAAGATGAAGATAAAATGAAACGATTTATTCAGGAGGTGAAATATTGTTAAATTTACCTGATGAAAATGGATACTGGAACATATTTGGAGGCCGCTATGTGCCGGAAACTCTGATGCCAGCACTGAATGAACTGGAGCAGGCATACAACACTATCACAAATGATACTGATTTTAATTATCAGCTGAATGAGTTATTGGAAAAATATGTAGGGAGGCCTACTCCCTTATATTTTGCCGAAAAATTAACCAGCAGATTAGGGGGAGCAAAAGTATATTTAAAAAGAGAGGATCTGGCTCATACCGGAGCTCATAAAATAAACAATACCTTAGGACAGATTCTTCTGGCAAAAAAGATGAATAAAAAAAGGATAATTGCTGAAACCGGTGCAGGACAGCATGGAGTAGCAACTGCAACTGCTTGTGCTTTAATGGATCTGGATTGTACGGTGTATATGGGATCTGAAGATATAAAGCGTCAAAAGATGAATGTGTTCCGAATGCAACTTCTGGGCTCAACAGTAGTTCCGGTTGATTCCGGTTCAGCCACATTAAAAGATGCCATAAATGAAGCCATACGGGACTGGGTCACAAATGTAGAAACCACTTACTACTGTATTGGATCAGTAGTGGGGCCGCATCCTTATCCCCTGATGGTAAGAAATTTTCAGTCCGTAATTGGCAGAGAAACAAAAGTCCAAATCAAAAAGCAGGAGTCAAAATTACCACAGATACTTATAGCCTGTGTAGGAGGAGGAAGTAATGCAGCCGGATTGTTTTATCCATTCCTGAGTGATCCCGTAGCCATGGTAGGAGTAGAAGCAGGAGGAAGAGGAAAAAGAAATGGAGAACACGGTGCTTCTCTGACCAGAGGTTCTGTGGGGGTTTTACACGGTGCCAAGAGTTATGTACTGCAGGATAAAGACGGACAAATAATGTTGACCCATTCAATTTCAGCCGGACTGGATTATTCCGGTGTAGGTCCGGAACATTCCTATTTTAAAGAAAAAGGCAGAGTTATCTATACCACTGTACTTGATGACGAGGCTGTGCAGGCTTTTAAAGTATTATCCGAAACAGAAGGAATTCTGCCGGCACTGGAAAGCTCGCATGCGGTGGCATATGCTCTCAAGCAGGTATCAAAAATGGATAAAGACGATCTGGCAGTGGTTAATATTTCCGGCAGAGGTGATAAGGATCTGGATATTATAGAGGGATTACTATGAACATAAAACACACATTCAATGAACTTAAAAAAAAGGGGGAAGCTGCACTTATCGCTTACTATACCTTTGGATTCCCCACGGTGAGTGAATCTATAAAAAATGTCAGATTATTAGCTGAGAACGGAGCAGATATGATTGAAATAGGAGTACCTTTTTCTGATCCTCTGGCGGATGGCCCTGTCATCCAACAAGCTTGCTCTACAGCTCTGCAGAATAAGGTAAATTTATCCCTGATATTTGATTCCATTTCCAGGCTTAATGTTAATATTCCATTAATCCTAATGTCAAGTATTAATCCTATATTAGCCTATGGTTTGGAAAAAACACTACAACACAGCAGAAAAGCTAATGTTTCTGGTTTTATTATTCAGGATCTTCCCGTGGATGAGGCAGCGGACTACAGTAGTTTAGCTGAAAAGAATAGTATTGATACTATTTTTCTCTTAACTCCCTGTTCTACAGAAGATCGAATCAGGTTGGGCTTAATGAGATCAAAAGGATTTATTTATTGTGTAAGTATTACTGGAACTACAGGTATGAGAAAAACAGTTACAAAGAATACTATAGATTTTGTCCGGAATATAAAGAAATCAACTGACATTCCGGTGGCAGTAGGATTTGGCATATCTGATAAAGTCCATGTAAAAGCCTTAAAGAATTATGCAGACGGAATAATTGTAGGCAGCCGTCTGATTAAAGCAGTTATAGATAAAGAGGATTTAGGATCAGTGGTAAGAGAACTAAAACAGGAAACCTTAAAATAACAGGAGATGTAAACATGGATAAAAATTTTTTTGATAAGATGAATTATTATCATAGATGTATTGAGTTACAATCAACTCCGGTTGCAGTATATGAAAGATTATACACAGGGGAGAAGAACAGTTTTGTTTATGAATCTCTGGAAGAGTCGGAAAGAAGAGGAAGATATTCATTTTTGGGAGGAAAGCCTTATTTACTGGTTACAGCACGTAAAGGTGATATTGAGGTTGTCTGCCATGATAAAAAAATTAATATGAAAGGTAATCCTTTTACCTTAATAAGGGAATATCTTTCCCAAATTAAATTTTTTGCTGAGGTAAAACCCTTTCCCGGTGGTGCACTTGGATATGTAAGCTATGATGGAATACGATATTTTGAGGACATTCCGGATAAAAATTATGATGAGATAGATGTCTATGATCTTTATTTCATGTTTCCGGGGGAAATAATTATTTTCGATCACAAGGAGAATATCATTAATATTGTTATTTATTCGGATAGTGATGCCACTGTACGGATGGATTCTTTGGTTAATACCATTCACAGTGATCCTGTGGAATCAACATTGGAACCTGAGAGCCAAACCAATAGAGATGTTGATTTTTCTTCTAATCTAAGTAAAAGTGAATTTGAAAATATAGTGAAACAGGCAAAGAAGTATATTGTCCAGGGGGATATTTTTCAGGTAGTTCTCTCCCAAAGATTAAGCTTTCCGGTAAAGAAAAATCCTCTTGATGTGTATAAAACATTACGTAAAACCAATCCTTCACCCTATATGTATTATCTTGATATCGATGTTTGTTCAGTGTTGGGTTCATCCCCGGAGATTCTGGTTAAATGCTGTGAGGATGAGGTGGTTTCCCGTCCTTTAGCCGGAACCCGCCCCCGGGGTCAGGATCAAACAGAAGATTTACTGTATGAACAAGAATTAAAAAATGATGATAAGGAGAGAGCAGAACATGTTATGCTGGTTGATCTTGCCCGTAATGACCTGGGAAGAGTGTGTAAAAGCGGTAGTGTACAGACTACAGATTTCTTGGAGGTAGAGAGATTTTCTCGGGTTATGCACCTTGTTTCCCATGTTCAGGGTGAACTGAAGGATTCTTGTGATAGTATTGATTTATTGCGAGCTACTTTTCCGGCAGGAACCGTAAGCGGTGCTCCTAAAATTCGAGCTATGGAAATTATCGATGAATTGGAACCGGAACGGCGGGGTATTTATTCCGGAGCCATCGGGTATCTGGGATTCGATGGTGATATGGATATGTGTATCGCCATACGTATGATGGTGATAAAAGAAAAGGTTGGCTATATTCAGGCAGGAGCAGGGATTGTGGCTGATTCAATACCGGAAAATGAATATTATGAAACATTAAACAAAGCAAGAGCTTTGTTGCAGGCAGTGACCGGGAAAAAAGAAGTAACAGTACAGGGTCGGAAACAAAGTGTAAGTAAAAGTTATGTTGGGAAAGTGGAGTGAACGTATTGAATTTGTGGGATGTTGGGAACTCATCCCTAAACGGGGGTGTCCAAAAAGTTCAGTATCTTTAGAAATGTCATACTAATCGTGATGAAAGAATACTGTTCTTATTGGATTTGTCAGTCTTCGACAGGCTCAGACTGACAATTTTATGACTTTTTAGTCAA
>JAWODZ010000059.1:0-7312 GCA_046483025.1 bacterium | reverse complement strand
GCTGCCGGACATGCTGCTGTAACCTCTGCCGGCTCCCTGCCTGCAAAATATGTCATTCATGCCGTAGGTCCAAGAATGGGTGAAGGAAACGAAGAGAAAAAACTAAAAAATGCAACTCTCAACAGTCTTAAACTGGCTGATGATTATAAGATTAAATCGATTGCATTTCCTGCCATAAGTACAGGAATATTCGGGTATCCGGTTGATAAATGTGCTGATATCATGCTTTTAACCGTTAAAAATTATCTGAATAAAAAAACATCTCTAAGAAAAGTATTTTTCTGTCTTTTCGGTAATAATACCTACAAAATATTCAAGAAAAAACTCACAGAATTAGTCTAACAGGAGTTGAAAAATGAAAAGATCACTTTCTATTGCATTGACTTTCTGTTTGTTAATTTTACATCCAGGACGAACACAGACAAAATCTTTAATTCAAAGAGAAGATCAGATCCCAAAAGTTTTTGATCTGAGAAATGTCAATGGAAAAAATTATGTTACTTATGTCAGGCATCAGAGAGGCGGAACCTGCTGGACTCATGGTGTTATGGCTGCTATAGAGGGAAATTTGATGATAACCGGTGTCTGGGACGAAGCTGGTGAACCAAGAGAACCTGATCTGGCAGAATACCATCTGGACTGGTGGAACGGATTTAATAAATACTTTAATGAAGACATTGATCCTGAATCCGGAGGTCTGGATGTACATTATGGAGGAGATTACCGGGTAGCCTCGGCTTATACTTCACGAGGTGAAGGACCTGTACGCAATATTGATGCCCAGATGTTTGACTCTCCTCCCCCAAGAGATAACCCTACTTATCATCACTTTTATATACCTGATATTGAATGGTATACTGTGGGAGATTCATTGCAAGGTATTGATATAATTAAAACAAAAATTATGGAATACGGAGTAATGGGCACCTGTATGTATTCCAACAGTGAATATTTAGATAATATTCAGTATACGCATTACCAGCCTTTAAATTCACCTTTTGATCCTAATCACGCAATTGCTATCGTGGGGTGGAATGATACCTTAACTACTCAGGCTTCTCAGCCTGGTGCCTGGCTTTGTAAGAACAGCTGGGGAGTAGGCTTTGGATTAGGCGGTTATTTCTGGATATCCTATTATGACAAACACTGCACCCGCAATCCTGAAATGGGTGCAATATCATTTCAGGATGTGGAACCTTTGCAGTATTCAACCATTTATTATCATGACTATCACGGGTGGAGGGAAACCAAAGCAGATTGTTTTGAAGGATTTAACTGTTACACAGCAGAAGCTGAAGAATATCTTTCAGCAGTGAGTTTTTTTACTGCAGCTGACAGTATATATTATTTAGTTAAAATTTATGATAAATATGAAGATCAAAAACTGAAAAACCTGCTTTCCACCAAATCCGGAAATATTGACCATCAGGGCTTTCATACATTCAAGCTGGATACTGTGGTTGAACTTATGAATAATGATGATTTTTACATTTATCTTTATCTTTCCCATGGTGGTCATCCCTATGACTGTACTTCAGATGTACCGGTACTGCTCGGTGCTACTGATACCGGAACAATTGTCGAATCAACTGCTGAGCCAGGTGAATCATACTTTTTTCAGGATGAACAATGGTTTGATCTTACAGAATTTAATTCTACCGGGAATTTATGCATTAAAGGTTTAACTGTTCAGGAACAGGATTCCGGTGTTATTACAGTAAAATCCGGAATTCCCAGTACATTCAAACTCCTGCAAAATTTCCCCAACCCTTTCAATAACAGCACTTTTATCAAATATACCTTAAGTAAGTCAACCCGGGTTAATCTGACCATATATGATATTACCGGCAGAAAAGTTGTTACCCTTGTAGATAAAACTGAACAGGCAGGAGAGAAATGTATAAGCTGGGACGGGAAGAACAGTACAGGAGAAGATGTCAGCTCCGGAGTATATATATATTCTTTAAAAACTGATAATGATTTTTTCAGTAAAAGAATGGTGCTTATACGATAACTACGCAATGATCAGTTATAGTGAATTTTTTAAGGACAAAACAATAAGAACTTGAGAACTTTAGAACATTGGCGTGCAGAAGCCAATATTACAAAGAGACCGCGGACAGAGGACAGCAGACCGCGAAGAGCAATGCGGTCAGCGGTCGACGGTCTGTGGTCATTTAGAAGTTTTCAAAGACTAAAAGACCCAAAGGCCCTATGACTCTATGACACAAAGACTATAAGACTTAATGTCTAAAGAAACAATACATGGAACCGGGAAAAGGAGGAAGCTATGTTTAATAAATTCTTCAAGCTTCAGGAAAACAATACTACAGTAAGAACAGAAATCACTGCAGGGTTAACCACTTTTCTTACCATGGCCTATATAATCGTGGTGCAACCCATGGTGCTTTCCGGAAGGATGTTCGGTTTTGAAACCGGTATGGATTTCGGCTCTGTCTTAACTGCTACCTGTATTGCAGCAGCAATAGCAACCATAATTATGGCCTTATATGCCAGATATCCTATTGCTCAGGCACCTGGTATGGGTGAAAACTTTTTCTTTGTATTTTCCGTACTCCCTGCTGCCGCAGCTGCAGGATTCTCCAATAACTGGCAGGTTGCTCTGGGAGTGGTTTTTATCGCAGGAGTAATATTTTTACTGCTGAGTTTAACCGGAGTGCGGAAAATGATAATTGATGCCATAAGTCCCAATTTAAAGAACAGCATGGCTGTTGGCATTGGTCTTTTTATTGCTTTTATAGGACTTCAGAATTCAGGTCTTATAGTATCAGCTGCCTCAGTTGTTGAAACTCCCTCCGGTCCTGCCCTGAGTCCCGGCACTCTGGTGAAAATGAATCCCCATTTTGCCTCTGTGGATTTAATCGTATTCTTTTTCGGGTTATTTCTGACCGCAATACTTCATGTTAAAAGGATAAAAGGATCCATACTCTGGGGTATTTTGGGAGCAACTCTGTTTGCCATTTCGATACGTTTAGCATTTATGATTCTTCCTGCTTCCTATTCTCAAGCAGAAGCTATTGCCGGATCAAATTTAATGACCCAGTTTTCTCTGGCATCGAAAATTTTTTCCACACCTCCTTCTCTCAGTCCTACTTTTTTCAAAATGGATCTTGTTGGCGCTCTTTCCTTCACCATGATACCATTTATCATTATTTTTCTCATTATGGATGTATTTGATACTCTTGGAACCCTGATAGGAGTAAGTGAGCAGGCCGGATTTATGAAAGACGGTGAACTTCCCCGGGCCAATAAAGCCCTGCTGTCTGATGCTGTAGGAACGGTCAGCGGGGCCTGTATGGGAACCAGCACAGTTACCAGTTTTATAGAAAGTGCTGCAGGCGTCGAACAAGGTGGAAGAACAGGCCTGACCTCCCTTACTACGGCTTTGCTTTTTCTCCTGGCTTTGTTTTTCAGCCCCATTGTAACTATGATCGGCAGCTATACAGTGATTACTGCTCCTGCCCTGATCATTGTTGGAGCCATGATGCTGAAAAATGTGAATAAAATTGACTGGTTTGACTACAGTGAATCTATTCCTGCTTTTCTTACCTTGATCGGCATCCCCCTCACCTATTCTATCTCTGACGGATTAGCCCTGGGATTTATCAGCTATCCCATCATTAAACTGTTCAGCGGTAAAGCTAAAGAAGTCAGCTGGTTAATGTATGTTATCAGTATAATTCTCATTCTGTATTTTATTTTTATCCGGGCGGAGATCTAATAATTGTAACTATATATAATTAACTCAATCGATTCAAACTATCAAAAAGATTTAAGAATACTGACATGTTTTACTTATTCTGAACTGAATACAGACATTATCCTAAAATAAAGGTTTTCATATATGGAACACATATTAGTATTTACTACTCTGTTTTTAACCCTTATCCTCTTTACCTGGGGACGTGTCCGGCATGATTTTGTAGCGCTTATCGCCCTTCTGTTTCTCGTTTCCGCCGGCATAATTACACCCGAACGCGCCTTCAGTGGTTTCAGTCATCCGGCGGTCATTACCGTAGCAGCTGTTCTGGTGATCGGCAGGGCCCTGGAATTTTCGGGGCTTATAGATCTCTTGGGGAAATGGGTGATGGGTATCAGCCGGAAAAAGACTGTGCAGATCATATCACTATCTGTGCTGGTGGCGGTGGCCTCGGCCTTTATGAATAACGTCGGCGCCCTGGCTGTCATGATGCCCGTAGCCATTCAGATGGCCCGGAAAAGCGGCTATTCCCCCTCTCTTATTCTCATGCCTCTCGCCTTCGCCTCTCTCCTGGGGGGCATGACTACATTGATAGGCACTCCCCCTAACATCATCATAGCCACCTTCAGGGCTGACGAGGCTGGAGAAGCTTTCGGTATGTTTTCCTTCTCTCCGGTAGGTATTGGCGTGGCTGTCTGCGGTGTGCTGTTCATCACCCTGGCAGGACGATTTCTACTCCCGAAGCGTTCAGGAAAAAAATCCAAGGATGAAGCCTTCGATATCGATGACTACATTACCGAAGTGACATTCAAGAAAAACGCCAGGGTAAAAGACACTACCATCGCTGACCTGAAAAAAAAGTCGAAAGCCGACGTGCAGATACTGGGCCTGGTACGGAATAAGAGGCGCATGCATGCCCCGGATGACCGTGAAAAACTGCAGTCAAAGGATGTCATAATTCTGGAAACCGATGCGGAAGAATTAAAGACATTTCTGGACAACACCGGTATGGAGCTGGTGGGAGGAAAGCAGTTCCGCAAGGACGCCACCGGGTCGAAAGACATTGAACATGCCGAGGCCGTTGTAAGCGGAGATTCGCCGCTCCTGGGAAAAACCGCTGCCGGCATGCACCTGCGTAGTGCTTATGGTATCAATCTCCTGGCCGTATCAAGGCGGGGAACGAAGATCCGCCGCCGTATTGATTCAGTCACATTTCACGCCGGCGATGTGCTTCTGCTCCAGGGCAGGGCCCATATGATTGATGATATTATAGCCACTCTGGGATGTCTTCCCCTGGCTCCTCGGAGTTTACGGTTGGGATACAGGAAACGGATAAGCCTCAGTCTAGGCATCTTCATCGTCTCCATCACCCTGGTGGTCAGCGGCACCTTGCCTGTACAGGCTTCCTTCAGCATGGCAGCTCTGGCTATGGTGCTCACCGGCATGATCCACCCCAAAGAAGTGTATGACAGCATCGATTGGTCAGTCATTATCCTGCTGGGGGCTATGATCCCGGTCGGCAAAGCCCTGGAAGCCACCGGCGGAGCAAATCTCATCGCTTCTCAGATTCTGCATCTTGGCGGGCAGTTCCCTGTCTGGGCTATTCTCACCATTGTTCTGATTGTCACCATGTTCCTCTCGGACATTATCAACAATGCCGCCACGGTCGTGCTCATGGCACCCATCAGCATAAGTGTTGCTTCTGGTCTGGGGGCATCCCTGGATCCCTTCCTCATGGCAGTGGCGGTGGGAGGATCCTGCGCTTTTCTCACGCCCATTGGCCACCAGTCCAATACCCTGGTCATGGGACCGGGCGGATACCGCTTCGGCGATTACTGGCGGCTGGGACTGCCCCTGGAGATCATCATCGTTCTTGCCGGAGTACCGCTGATCCTTTATTTCTGGCCGGTGTGAAGAATATCATTCTTTAAGAACTGCATCATCACGAAAAAAGGGAAAATCTCGATCAGTTTTTATCAGAAAGAAAAATAACAATATTATCTTCATGTACAAGATAATGGAATAGGTATTTCAGAAAAATAGATATTCAGAAAACAAAATCCTTGGGTATGAAATTACTGCATTTACGAGTAAACAAATAGATGGTAATTTAAAAATTAACAAGAAAGACGGTACTGAGGTTAAACTGATATTTTAACTGCTTATACAATAAGATAATATAAACTTATATTCCTTTAACTTAAAACTACCCGAAAAGCCGCACACTGGTCATTACCGCACCGCTGATAAGTCCTGCGGTGAAATTATCATCCAATCCTATAGGCATAGCTTCAACAATAGCTGCTGAAATCCCACCTGTTATAAGAAGTAATGGTGAAATACCAACAGCAGTGTAGAGAATAAATCCACATATCAGAGATCCGCCTAAATAAGCCAAGCTTCCCTCTACTGTTTTATTGTCCATGATTTTATGTCTACCAAATCCCAGACCAAATATCTTGCTAAAAATATCTCCGAAAATTAAAAATGTCAATGAAGCCAGGGCTATGTGTTTTTCGAAAACCAGAGTGATAATACAGGCTGCTATCAGAAACATGGTCATGGAGGAAAATTTCTGCAACTCCGTACTTTTAAATGCAAATTTTATCTTTTCAGTAAGCAACCTTTTTCCCAGACAGGTGAAAAACCGTATCAGATCCAGTATTATAAAAAACAATGCCACAGATCCGATCAGAACAACTGTCGCGGTCTGGGAATAAAAATGATAGAATATCACAAATATAATTGCAACAGGTCGTAATGCCACTCTCCACCAGTGAGATTTAAAGGTCTCATCCCGGATCTGTATTTGCTTTTGTATTATGATATTATACATACCAAGAGAAATTATATGTAAGATAACAATTGTGAAATATATATTATAAGGATTACCGCTATACAGATAAAATATTGAATATACTAAAAGAGGGAGAATGATATTCCCTATTATTGCTCCCCTTCGTGTAATATAAGCAAAAATGATGGCAATAATCGCCAGAAAATCGATAATATAGAGAAGCCTCAGATCAATTGTTAAATATTTTGACAGATAATAGAACATGATCCCGGTTGCACATGCCACTCCCTGACCGCCTCTGAATCCCAGGTAAAAAGGGAAAATATGTCCGACAACTGCACACAATCCGCTGAGCTGGGAAAATATAAAATCTGCACCGATCCTTTGGGAAATGAGTATGGCCAGCACTCCTTTACCCAGATCAAAGACAGCTGTGGGGACTGCTGGTAACACCCCCATACTGCGCCATACATTCATGGTTCCGGCATTCCTGGATCCGACTTTTCTTATATCAATATTTTTTAACTGTCCCAGGAAATAACTTGGGAGAATTGTTCCGATCAGGTAGCCTAATAGAAGAGTAGCAATATTTATCATAATGTGATTTCTCTAAATGAAAAGTAATTGTAATTACAAATAAATATTGATAAAAATTACTTCCAGGTATACTTCCGGGTAATCCACCGGGCAAAACTTTCTTTTTTATATTTTGCCGGTAAATATTTTGTTTTGTAGGCAGCCCGCTTGGCAGCTTTAATAAAATTTTGACTGCTGGTTGAATTGCTGATCACCAT
>JAWODZ010000038.1:0-8736 GCA_046483025.1 bacterium | reverse complement strand
ATCTCCGTCTGCAATGGTCACACTGTTTCCCACCACATTGATCTCCGGTTCCATAAGCTGAACCACAGTAAAATCATCATAATCGTAATACAGACCGTCTTTTGGACTCTGTACACTGATGGTATAGATACCGGAAGCGGCCGAATAATCCACAGTCCAGCTCAGGGTGGAAGCCACATTACCGCTTCCGTCTGAACTGACGGTTCCGGACCACATGACAGAGCCGCTGGAATTTTTGATACGCACATTCAAGGTAGTGGAACTGGGCCAGCCGTATCCTTCGATATACACCAGCTCACCACTGTTATAGGAACCTGCAGTGGAATAAGGATCAGGGTCTTCTGAATCAAACATAAAACCATACCCTCCGTCTCCTCCCAGAGTGGTGGTACCGGATTGTTCAAATCCGCCTGCGATGGTAGTTGACGACACAGTCGCATCTTTGATGGCATTGGATTCTGTGGTGGAAGTATGAAGGAAAAAACGAACTGGTGTATTCCGGGTAATACCTCCTAAGGCTGAATAAGGTGCCTGCATTTCCAGATACCAGATACTGCCGCTCTGATAAGCCCGAACATAGCCGGCGCTGATAGGGTTGTCTACATTCCAGAGAACTCCGCCTGAACCATTATAGGTTCTTAATCTTTCAGAGATACCTTCAGCTCGCAATGTTACATCAATATCAGAATTGCCATCATCAGCCACATCAATCTGAACCATCCAGGCATATTGTTTCAATTCGTCTTTATTATTGATCGGATCACCGCTCAGTGCCATACGAAAAAAAACACTGGAACCGGAAGATGCATAATAACAACAGAGCGGTAAACTATTGTTGACCACATCCACGGATTCGGGGCTATGATCACCGGTCGGATCAGTCATATAATCCCAGTCAGAACCCACCATCGGGATCCAGTTCTGACCCCAGGATTCCTGAGAGAAGCCATTGTAAGGGATGGCTGATATGAAAATCAGCATCAAAAAAACAACAACCTTGAACAACGAGTTCAAGGTAAGAGGAATGAGTGCGGAATGAACAGAATTATGAATTTTTTTTACATGGTTTGTTCTAATGTTTAAGGATCCTTTTTAATTCTAAGTTTAAACTTTTCAACTTCTTGAGCTCACTTTTATTATAAGCAAAGGGTATACCATAAATGGCTAAAAGTGTAATTATTTGAAAAAATTAAGGTAACATAAAAAATCCAGCGTAAATCCTTAATAATCAATTAAATTTAATAGTGATAACATGTTGGGAGGAAAATTGTCATAATAGTGGTTACCATACACCCATTTCAATACTAAACGGTGCATTTAATTATGAAATCTTTTGAATGTAATGAATATTTTAAAAAAATAAATAAAACAACTAAATTTCGTGGATAGAATAAATAATTAAACGCAAGAGTCACTAAAAAATTTTTATACTTTTTTATAATTTTCTTTATCGATTCTCGTTGTGATTCTGTGGTTCCTTGTTTCTATTCTTCATTTTCAATTATTTTTTTACATTAATAATAAATCACTTTTACTATAAAAATCTTCCTCTAACAGTATGAAACTATTTATTAATATCAGTTAGAGATACTACTGTCAATCTATCTTTAAAATTTTTAACAGGCACCTCACACCGAAATTCAACCGTTTTTCTTTCACCTGGTATTAAATCAAAATAATTATCTGTAAAAAATCCATCACTATTATCCACAGAAAGAAATATATCTTTGGCTAAAGAAGTACACGTCAAATCCAAAGAATATCCTTTGCTTGTTCTTTTAACTTCATAACTAATATCAGGGTTATCTAAATATAAATCTTTAGGGGAAACAAAGAAAAAGTTATTCTCAGCAATTGTCTGCTGTTCCTTGTGTAAAGAACAGGTAAGAACAAATTCCTTTTTATTTCCATTTTTCAGTAAACTGTCAATTGGTATAGAAAAATAGACCTTACTACTGTTTTCTTGTATGTCAGTGATAACACTCTTTTCCCATAAACACTCCCCGGAAAAGGTTAAGAGACAAAGCCTTAACTCCCCTGTCAAGCTTTCCAGTTTATCTGAAACAATGTGGACTTTTATTAATTCATCTTCCCTTACCGGAGAAATAAGAATATCTTGGTACGCATTCTTTACTCCGTAATGGAGTGCTTTCCATATTCCATAGTAATCCACACTGGACCAGGAAACCACCGGCCAACAGTCATTGAGCTGCCAGTAAAGCGTTCCCATACAATAGGGCTTTGCCCGTCTGTGTGCTTCAATTGCTTTTACAATACCATCTCTCTGTAAAAGCTGGCTGATATAGATGTAAGATTTGAATTCCCCGGGAACCTTATAATCACGCTCTATATATTCTTTAATCAGCTCATATCCAAACGGATGTTTTTGATGCGTTTGCATTGATTCTGATTGCAAATTCATTCCCGCCGAATCAGTAAATTTCTGAATTGTTTTAAGGGATGGAATAGCCTGAAAACCATACTCTGACATAAATCTTCCTACTTTTTCTTCATACACAGAAAAAGGTTCTCTTCCCCACCATACTCCCCAGTAATGACAATCTCCTTCTCTGAGACTTTGCTCCCTCCCCCATCCGATTTTAGGAGAAGAAGGCCAGTAAAATCGTCCCGGATCAAATTTTTTAACTGCATCTGGCAACACATCATGAAAAATTTTTAAATAATTATGCCAGATCTCAGCAGAATCCTTATCAGAATATCCATATTGTTCCTGCCATCCCCAGTTATGCCAGGCCTCATCAATTTCATTATTTCCGCACCACAGAGCAATACAGGGATGATTTCGCAGCCTTTTTATATTCTGAACGGCTTCTTTTTCAACATTTTCCAAAAAAGCTGTATCACCAGGATACACAGCACAGGCAAACATAAAATCCTGCCATACGAGTATTCCGTTTTCATCACATAAATCATAGAACAGATCATTCTCGTATATACCACCTCCCCATACCCGGAGCATATTCATATTAGCTTCTACAGCTGCTTGTATAATATTTTCATATCTTTTCTTTGTCACTCGGGGAAGAAAACTATCCTGAGGAATATAATTTGCTCCCTTCATAAAAACAGGAACTCCGTTTAATACCACTTTAAAACTGCTTCCAACCGAATCTTTTTCTTCTACAATTTCAACAGATCTTATTCCCATTCTTTCATTTATTGTATCAATTGTTTTCCCATGTAATTTTAATTCTCCTTTTACACTATAAAGATATTGTTCTCCCAGACCATTACACCACCATAATTGAGGATCAGGAATACTGAAATTCATGTCAAATTTGTTGTTCCCTTCTTTTAACGAAAAAACTGAATCCGCTAATACTGTATTTATCTTCTCATTTATCAGGGAAATATCAACATTCAGGCTCCTAATTGCCTGTATTTGAAAATAAGCAGTCAGAAAAGCTCTGTTTTCAGTGAGCTTTTTCTGATATATGTGTAGATCTTCAATGACCGCTTGGTTCCAGGCTTTTAAAACAACAGGTCTCCAAATCCCCATGGTTACAAAACGAGGCCCCCAATCCCAACCATAGTGATACGGTGCTTTTCTGGTAAACACTCTGTTATCCGGAAGGGTATAACTCAACCGGGAAGCCTTAACTGAATCTTTTATCACTGGTGAATAAAATTTAATCTTGATCCGGTTCTCTCCCTGTTTTAAAATATCTCTGCACTCAACCCTCCATTCTCTGAACATATTATCTGTCTTCAATACCAGACTGTCATTAACAAATATATCTGTATAAGTATCGAGTCCATTAAAATATAAAAAAATATGATCCATGGTTAAAGTTTCATCACTGACTTTAAATTTATTTTCATATATCCAGTTTTCTTTCTCAATCCACTGGACAGAATCCTCATTACTTTTATAAAAAGGATCGCCTATGATCTCATTTTTATAAAGATCCATATGAATACATCCTGGTACAGAGGCAGGATGCCATTTGTTATCACCCTCCTGATGAAACTTCCAATTTTCATTTAACCTGATATCAACTTTATCTGTTTTTGAAAATGAAAAAAGTAACGGAGAGGTCAGTGAGAAAAAAAATCCGGTAGTAAATAATAAAAATAATAATTTCATTATGAATATATCCTTATTTTATTAAAATATAGAAAAATTTATTCAGGTGTTCTTAATACAAAAAAATTTCAAAAATCAATACTAATAATGTTTGAAGCAGAGCATTCTAATGTTGATAAAAAATCTATCATCCACAATTGCTACTTCACATACTGCAACTTTTAGTACAGCTGGTTCCTTGATCAGCTTTCCTTTTAGACACATTTCCCTCCACAAAAAAGGCGCCAAAAATTTCTTTTATATCTTTACCTCCACATTCTGGACAAATTACTTGCTTTTTTTTTAAATGGAAGTAAACGTTTCAAAATTATTCTTACATTTATTACATATAAATTCATAGGTTGGCATCAGTTATCCTTTATAACCATTTATCAAAACATATAATTGTTTCCAGTTTTTTTCGACTACGGGCTGCGGGTTTTTCCGCAGAATAGCCCAGGGTCAATAATTGCACAATTCCTATATTATCCGGTATATTACAAACTTTACGAACTTTTGACGGATTGAATGAACCTATCCAGCAGGTACCCAGTCCAAGAGCCTGGGCTGCCAGAGTCATATGATCAATTGCAATAGCACCATTAATTACTCCAGCTGGCTTACCGTCTATTTGCTATGGCAGTAAATACATCATTATTAGTCTCTTTAAACATAATTACCTCATAATATTTAATAATTAAATATTATTTAAAGTTCATAAGCATGATAATCAAAATCCATTTGTTCAATATTCATTCTTGACTTTAATTGTTCCTCAGTTACTTTTGATTCATAAAACTTTGTGTCCAGAAGCCAGGCTTCATTCATATCTGCACCGGTTAAATCTGTATGAGACAGATCAGAATAAATCAATTCTGCATTACTTAAATCTGTTTCAATAAAAAGCGACCCTTGTAAATCAGCTCGTGGAAGTATTACCCAGGCCAGGTTGGCATAGGAAAAATCAGCATTTTTCAGACAAATACCCTGTCGAAACCGTTGATCATTATGTATATTCCAGGGGCCACGAAGATTCTGGTGGGAAAAATCAATGCCCCGCAAATCAATAAATTTTTCTCTGAAAGGAATTTCTTTTTTTTGAGGCACTGCTTTCAACAGACCAGAGATCTCTTTGCCCTCATTTAAAGCAAACACAATTTTATTGATTAAATCACGGTCCCATCTTTCATTTAACCATTTCTTTTGTCTTTTATTTAAGGAGCTCATAATCTCCTCCCTTGAGAATGAAATCTTTTCTTTCATTAAAATACAAAAAAAAATATTTTATTCAAATATTAAATAAAATGATCTATACTGATCATGCCCGCATCGTTAACTATGGTGCCGGCCAAACTGTGGGATGAAGTACTGATTTAATCCCCATAAAAGATTTACTAAAGTGCAGATTCACCCTTGAAAAAAATTCCTGGGTCAAGAATTCATCCCCGGTTGTTTTGGCCCCTTTTATGAAATTTTTAGGAATACCACTATGGCAGAACTTATTGATTTCTACTACTCCCAGGGCGGCGATTCTTTGGGAATTCCGGAAAAGTACAGGCCCATACTGGAAACCCAGCCTATCAGCAACAGGTCTTGCTGTCCATGATGAATGAAAGTAGAATTGGATGGTTTATGGGACTTACTGCTAATTTTCTGGATATTATTAAAGGAATCGGGTACTACCAAAAAATTGACGGTGAGAGTAACAGTGGAATGCTTCACTTTGACTCCAGTGTATCTCCCAAAATCACCGCCTTAACCCTGAAGGCCTCTTATGACAAAAAAGGAATTGGTAATTTTAAAGTTATTGCTACTCTGGATTGCCGATCTGTGGCCGTTTTGGACTGGGATATAGGATGAATACCTTTATGCTCTTATACCTTGATTACATATGGAATTTTACTTATGATGAAAAATTTAAACTATTTTAAATCCTTTTCATCAAGTGGGATAGTTTTCCCTAAGAATATATTCAATTGTTCATAAAGTTAATCCCACGGGGTGAATCCTTAACATCCTGTCCGTATAATACATTAAAAATGAAGCTCCATTGCCCAGGTTGGACAAGCAGTAATACATAATTCACATGCCAGACATTTGGTATTATCAAATTCAACTCTTCTGTTTTTCTGATTTACTTTTAAGGCATCAGTTGGACACACCCCTACACATAAACCGCAATGAGTACATTTGTCCTCATTACGTATTACATCCTTTTCCAGGGGCTGAATATTCAATCCTAACTTTTTTAAATAATCCACTCCAGTCTTATAATTTTTATTACTGCCTTTCAACTCAAGCACAAGAACACCTTCTTCTCTGGGAGTCACTGATGCTTTTAAAATATTAAATTCCAGATTATAATCCTTCACCAGGTGACATGCTATAGGCTGATCCACCAAATCTGGAGGAAATCTTACTACAATTCGTTTTGTAATCATGGAAAACCTTTCATATACCTTAAACCGGGAACTTCAGAACCGTGTACCTGAACAGCTACATACAATTGTTTGTAATTAATTCAATAGATTCCAGTTACTCTTTTCCTGAACCGGAAATGCGAGCTACAGGGTTAGTTAACAAAAATTCACCTTTACTAATCCATTTTTTCAGAGTTTCTGCAATCTCAACTGCTTTAGAATAGCTTGATAACGATGCTGTTTTGATTTTTTTCTTATTCAATGTAATTTCACCACTCTTTAATTCAGCATACGATACTTTGCCCAGAATTTTGTTTTTCCCCTGAGGATAATCTTTACCATAGTCTATAATCGGGGCATAGATATCTTTATCCTTCACTGCAGTAAAACGAGCCATTTGTTCGTTTAAAATTGGTATGGGTATGCCTATCCCTACCATTAAAGTTACTCCGTATCCTGCCATAGATAACCCAACAAGCCAGGAGGGATTCATTTTTTTGAGATCACCAATTACAGCCAGAGTACCTGCCGGGAGAAAGGGGACCTTATTGTTCTTTCTGGGGGCTTTAGGATTATGCTGAGTGCCTGGCCAGGTGATATACCCATAGCTTCCGCCAAGAAATATTCTGGTGCCAATCCCTATAGTCTGATACAAAGGATCGTTAAGCAGAGGAGATAGTTGACCGGCTGAACAATAGGTTGCATTATTCATTTTTGCCTTCAACATACCCATATAAGTATAGATATTCTTATGAGTACGATTGACTGCAACGTTGTAATTTTGATATGCATTCCTGGGATTGAACAACACAGCATCATTAACATTCTTCACATTTATAATGGTTTCATACTCTCTTCTGGGATAGCAGTCAGTTCCATAAGCATATGCCTCCAGCTTTATATTCTTTCCTGATACAAAATCCTCAATGACATGAGCCCCACCGTAACGGAACTCTCCGGGATGAATTTTATTTTTGGGGTCATCCCTCATAACCTGAGAACATCCCAGGAAAATATCAGCTGCCGCGAATCCTGGGTAAGCAGGCACATCATTAAGATAACATACTCCTCCTCCTAATTTAATTTTCGGTTTAGGCTGGGCAATATTAAAATAAGCCCCGCTGGAACACATGGGCCCGAAAGTACCGGTTGTAACCACATCTACCTCTTTTGCTGCTTCCTCTACTCCATTATCATCCACTAAGGAACACATCTCCTCAGCAGTAACTACAACTGCCTGTTTTCTCTTAATTTTTTGGTTGATCTCTATTACAGTTTTAGCCATGATTTGTATTCCTGTTTTTATGGTGCATACTGTCACATTTTCAATATGATTAAATAAATTTTACAAAAAATAAATAATAAAAAAGTTATTGTCAAGCTTTTTATTTTTAAAAATTCTTAATGTAAAAAGAGGCAACCTTACAATGAATGCCTCTTGTGTTTATTCTAAATCTTATTTTTTATCCTGATTTCAATCAGAAGTCAAACAAAATTTATCAATACAATTTTATTTTAGAACATTATACTTTTTTCATAAAACATGTTTTCTCAACGTTTGTTGCAACTTTTTAATTCTTTCAAACAGATCTCTTCTTTCCGGGGATCGTTTTAACACTTCATTCCATTGAAAAACAGCCTTTTTATATTCTCCCCGGTTTGCATAAATCACTCCCAAATTTTCTGCCACAGTCATGTTCTCCGGTTGTACACGGCGAACCTTATCATAGTAGTATTCTGATTTATCCAAATTACCGATTTTAAAGTATGCATCACCCAGATACTGAAACGCTGCCAGATTAGTAGGATCTTCATCCAGAACTTTTTTTATTTCGATGATTGATTTTTCATAGGACCCTTGCTTATAAAACCATTTTCCGGATTTTAGAAAGCGTTTGATTTTTTTCTCTCTTAAAGCTTTTGCTTTTTCTTGATCTATTTCTTTTTCTTCTGAAACTATCTCTCTTTTTTCAAAATCCAATCCTTCCGACATCTTAAAAATACTGCCTTCTTCTTTATCCAGGGTGTCTTCACTATATTCTATATCTTCATGTTCTTCATCCAGTAATTCATCTGCTGCAAAAGAAGCTATTTGTTCTTCTACGTCTTTCTCATCTATTAAGTCAGAGAAAAATTGATCCTCTCCTTCTAACACATCTTCTTCTTGCTTGTCTTTTTCTGGAATTTCGTGCAGAATATTCTGATTTTGCTTAATATCTTCTTCATCAT
>JAWODZ010000035.1:0-5500 GCA_046483025.1 bacterium | reverse complement strand
CGCAACGCATCGAAATGGACGAGTGCGCAATGGGCACCTTCAGCGCCGCGCTCGCTGCTCAACCCGCCGATACTGTCGTGCACTATAAGATCGTCGCGCGTGACGCCGCGGGCAACACCGCAGAAATTCTTTATACCCGATAACCTTCAATATGCAATCTTTTATGGAGCGGCAATACTGGGAAGCCTTCCTTCCTTTCAACAACTTTTCATAACTCAAGAAGAATTTACCCAATCTCCTGAGGTATTATACAGAGACATAAGTCAAATCTTTGAAACTTAATTCCTAATAGTGATTGAACAAATAATCTTGAGTTAAAATGTTAAACCATATCGAATTTAGTATACATTAATATAAGCACCCTAAAAAAAATTTTAAACTTCTATCTTTTTTCTTTAATTGGAGAGTACAATAACTAAACTGTTAATTAGAGTAAAGTCTTGATATATAATGTAAAAATTAAAGACTTTAAATTATTATAAAAACCCTATAAAGAGCTATAATCCATTTTTTAGATTAAATAAGTGATTTTTATATTTGACAATGCTTACATATCCGTAATATTCGGAAGCTATTTAAACGAAATAATCATTTAATAAAAACAATCTTAAATTTTGTAAAAGAATTTAGATCCAATTTTAAGTTTAAAACTTTAAAAGGGGTTTTAAAAAAATATGAAATTACGAAAAAAAAACAAATTTAATTTAGGAATTTTAGTGTTATGTTTTATTCTAACGATGTCAAGTGTGCCGATTTTGAGTTTAGCTCCATTTGAAATGAACTCTTCAGAATTATTTAAAGAGGAATCAAGTCTATCTGATCAAATCTCTCTATCCCCTGAGGAAGAAATTAGGTCAACAGCAGAGAATTTCGATGGTACATCTGTTGAGCGGAATATTCCAACGGAAACTTTAGAAAAATCCTCACATAGTGATAAAGAAGCAAATGAAATGATATCGACGGAAGAGCTTTTTACATCTGCTCTTGACGATCCCACAATTGAATGGAAACCTTTAAACAAAACAATTGATTTTACTAACTTTAACGAAGAAAGCTTTTTAGAAAGTGGAACGGATACAGTAGGATATAATCCTATTACTAATATAGAGGAAATTATACCTAAAGAGGAAGTTCGGGCTGAATCAACACCCGAATCAACAACTGTTGAACCTTATGCGGGATTATTTTCAGAACCAGGTCCTGAATCAGTAATAGGGACTGATGATCGAGCTCGCATTTATAGTACGAGTTCATATCCTTGGAGAACTGTATGTAAAGTCTATATAACCTTCCCAAGCGGTAATAATTATATGGGTTCTGCCATGATTATCGACAATTATCATATATTAACGGCGGGGCATGTTGTTTACGATAGTTCAGAAGGAGGATGGGCAAGTTCGCTAGAGATCGTACCTGGACAAGATAATGGCAGGGACGGTATTTGGCCATATCATCACGCTTGGGTCACTTTTATGAGATCCTATACTGGATGGACGAATAGTGGCGATCATAATCATGATTGGGCAATGTGTACTTTAGATAGAAATATTGGAGCCTACACTGGATGGATGGGACGGAAGACTGCAGATAAATCAGATCCCGTTTATGTCGGAGGATTAAATATCGCCGGATATCCAGGTGATCTAGACGAGGGAGAAAATATGTATTATGACTTCGATAGTGGTGATAAAGCTTTAGATTATACCCATTGGTACCATATGGATACTGCAGGTGGAATGAGTGGAGGTCCAGTTTGGGAATTGGACGGCTTAAGTCGATTCATTCTTTCGATTCATGCCTATGGTACGGGAGTTTCTTGGACCACTAACCACGGAACACGATTAAATAATGATAAGTATAATAGAATCTTTGATTGGCAAGCAGCAGATACTGCCCCCACTGATAAACCAGATTTAAGAGATAGAGGCTCCGCTTATAGAAGTGTGAGTGATACAAATGTTGTGGCAGGTGTTGACTCACTTACTATAAATTGTGATGTTGAGAATGTTGGGACTGCAACAGCGAGCGGTTTTTATGTAGATTTTTTCGCCTCAACCAACAATTATATTTCTACTTCCGATTATCTGTTAGGATGGGATTATATAGATAGTAGTGTTTCTTCATTCTCTTATGTAGATGCTAGTTGGTCTGGTACAATACGTGATGATATTCCTGAGGGAGATTATTACATAGGATGGATAATTGATCGTTTTGATTCTGAAGATGAATTTGATGAGAGTAATAATAAAGCCTATTATTCATCCACGATCCATATAGAAGGACCTCCTCCTCCATCTGGATATATTGAACTTACCGTACAAGATTCAGCAACCGTAAACCCACTTTCTACTGCTTACGTTTACGTAGAAAATTCTACAGGTTCTTTTATTGATGAGGGTAATACTAATAGTATGGGATTTTACAATATTACAAATCTGCCCGTTGATACTTACGATATTTATGTAAGTAAAGTAGGGTATTACAGTGATATGGTATCCCAAACCATTGATTATGAAGGAGATGACGATTATAGGACTGTTAACTTGGAACCAAAACCGAGAGATTCGGGATATATAGAAGTAACTGCAAGAGATTCGGATACATGGGATTATATTTCTAATGCCCACGTCGAAGTTATAAATATGACTTCTAATACTACAATAGATACTGGCTCTACAGATTTCAATGGATTTTACAATGCCACGGGTTTAACAACTGGTGATTGGTTTGAGGTCCAAGTCTCCAAAGCAGCATATGAACCTCAAAGTCAGCAAGCTTATATGAATTGGAATGGTGATGATGATTATCTATACTTTTACTTACAGGAAGAAATAATTCAAGATGATAATTATGAAGAAAATGATGATTATACAACCGCTTATAATTTATCCTCCTATGAAGGAACATGGTTAAGTAGTATAAATGGCTCGGGAGTACAACTTGATGAGGACTGGTATGAGATCTATGTCGATCCTGGAGAACTATATCTTAACATAGATGTGATCTTTAATCATTCGGACGGGAATATTGACATTGGTATCTATAACGGGAGTTTGACGTGGTTGGGTTGGGCTTCTTCTACGACGGATAATGAATCACTTAATCTTATTTTACCTCAAGGTGGTACATATTATATAAAGGTCCATTGGGGAAATGCAGGAAATACCTATGATTTGAAATGGAAGACGTCTGTTATCCCTCCAGATGATAACTACGAAGAAAACGATGTATATACAAGTTCTTTTAATTTAACTACACATGAGGGAGTTTGGTTAAGTAGCGTTAACGGTTCTGGTATTCAACTCGATTACGATTGGTATGAGATCTATGCGGATGCCAACGATTATTTGTATATTGAGACAACATTCACCCATTCGGAGGGAAATATCGACATTGTATTAACTAATGATTCTATGATTCTTCTTGGCTACAGTTGGTCAATGACAGATGATGAAATAATTAATATCCAAGTAACTTCACCAGGCACCTATTATTTCGTGGTATACGGAGAAAATAAAGGAAATTCTTATGACTTGAAATGGGAATCATCATCTACAGATACCAATCCACCAACATGGAACCCAGACCCAACCGATCAGACGATTAACATAGGTGATTATTTCTCTTATACAGTCGATTCATTTGATCCTTCAGGCATCAGTTCTTATTGGATTGATGACACCACCAACTTTGCAATAGATTCTATTAATGGATTAATTACCAACGCAACCGCTCTTTCTGTTGGCATTTATCCATTAACAATAAGCGTAAATGATACTAAGGGCAATATTAATACTGCCACGATTGAGGTTACCGTACTAGATCCTTCAGATACTACAGCACCTACGTGGGACCAATTACCAATGGATCAAATTATAGATGTTGGAGAAGCATTTTCTTATGATGTGAATGCTTCTGATCCTTCAGGAATAGGCTCCTATGGGGTAAATGACACGACGAACTTCGCGATCGATTCGTATGGAATTATAACCAACGCCACGGCGCTTGCTGTCGGAGAATATTGGTTAGAGATTAGTGCATCCGATATAAATGGCAACACTAATACCACAACTATCAAGGTTACCGTCCAAGATGTCGATACTACTGATCCTACATGGGATCCAACTCCGAGTGATCAGACGATCACAGTTGGAGATCCATTCTCATATGACGTGGACGCCACCGATGCAAATGGAATTGATTATTATTGGATTAATGACACGACCAACTTCGCGATTGATTCAAACGGAACTATTACTAACGCGACTGTGCTTACTGAAGGTGTCTATTCATTAGAAATACGAGCGTATGATCCCGAAGGAAATTTTGTTTCTGCGGTTATATCGATTACCGTTGAAGCAGAAGAACCTCCTGCTATTCCAGGATATGAGTTAAGTGTTATACTGGTAATAATGTGCATCTCGGTTATGGCAATATTAATTTCTAAAAGAAAGAAAGTATAGCTCAACAAATAACATTCAAAATTTAAATATTAATCCTTTTTTTTATTTCTATATTCTTTAATTTTATAGGTTTTTTGAAGCTTTATAATAATAGATCTTTTCCGAATTACTTTGATTTTAGGTATATAATCCTTTATAAATATATCATGGATTTTACAAAAGAGAAATTATATAGTTCCTTCTTTTAATGATTTAAAATATTATCAGTCATATTAAAGAAAAGAAAATACAGAGATATAATGAAGAATTAGTTGACTCTATAAATTATCCTTTATCTCTCTAATCAAGAGCTTTATCTTTTAAAAAAATCAATATTTGAATATTCAGACCATGTTTCTTTCATCTTTGGAATTTCTGGTTTTTCTCCCGGTTCTTTTGCTTTAGGGATCTCCTGCTTTGGCTCAATTACGGGATAAATCTCTTTTACACCTAGGCAGTTTTTTGCATTTTTGGTGAAAAAAACTTTTTTACCCTCCTTATCTAAGATCCATCCTTTGACAAAATAACCAAGATGGTCTCCATCATAGCTAAAAACATAATTACCATCTATATAAGCCAGTGGTTCACCATTAAAATGAAAAATATTAATGTTATCATCTGAATAAACAACTGGCCATCTCCCTTTATTATAGAACATCATGTTAATATTTCAAAAAATTGACCTATTTATCTAACTATTATTTCATATACAAGGATTTTTCATAAACTATAAATCTATCCTTTGATGAAAGATTAAAATTTATAAAAATCATTTCTCTTACCAAAAAGAAGTTTAATTTATCGATAATTTTTAATTTTAAGCGATATTTAAGAAATTAAATTTTTGATTAACATTTTGAGGTCTTATTTAATTGAAAAGTAAATTACAGCGCTCATCTATCATCGTATTAATTATTGTTGTAACTCTCACTTTCGCTCCTATGGTCTTTGCCTTATCGAGAAAGGGAGAAATTATCAAGTTTATCACAGATCATAAAACTGAAGATGAAACAGGATTTTCCAATTCACAGGTTAACACTAATGAAACATCCTATGAA
>JAWODZ010000024.1:0-4354 GCA_046483025.1 bacterium | reverse complement strand
GGCAAAGACTTCGTCGAGGTTCAAGATGATCACGAACTTCTCGTCCACTTTGCCGATGCCCTGGATGAAGTCTGCGCTGATACGCGTACCTACTGTTGTGCAAAATAGTTTGCTACAGGCAGTATTTCGGTTGCAGAAAAATGTCTGGTTTCATGTATTGCACTGCTGTTAGTTCCGGAATATATAGTGGTAAAAAAAACAACATTGTTAATACATATTAATAGAGTCAGGATTGAAACCTTTTTTTTATTTTCGTTCATAGTTTACTCCTTTTTATTTGTTTTCAGGTTGTCTAAAAAATTTAAAATTGATTAAACCACAGAGGACACAGAGAAATACATAGAGATTATAAAATAAATAAAAATAATATATTATTCTCTGTTTTGTCATTTCTTATTCTGTGAACTCTGTGGTTATTTAATTTTAGAACTTATTGGACAGCCCCGATCAGTGCAGTTATTTATAACTCATATTTAATGTTAGTAAGCTCATTTTTATTTAATATATTATGCCATTCTTGTTCAAGCGTTTCTAAATCTTTTCCAATTATGGCGGGAATAGAATGTCCGCCTTTTTTCCATATACGTTTCACTGTTTCCAAACCGTAGTTTTCATACAGAAATTTTACAAAACTGCCGGCTTGTGGATAGGTGATCAAATCATTATATGAATTGAACTTGGTCATGAGAGATTTTAACGGCACCAATGTATGTTTTTTCATCAGATATTTGCATAGTCCGTGTAAACTGTATCCATGCCAGCAATTATCAGAATATACTGCCACTCCTTCTTTAATCCATGTTTGTGAATTCCCCCATAAATTTATAGATATGATGTGAGTGATCTCATGATGAGATGTTGCTGCTTTTACAGCTTTTGAATATACGTAGCAGGCAACATTCTGCTTTGGAAATGCGCTGCCGTTTGTTTCCCAGCCTAAAAGATCTTTCATTGTTTTGCGTGAATCGACTATAAAAATATGGATAGTATCATTATAAGCTTTTTCACCTAACAGTGAGAGTATATGAGAATATAATTTTTCAACTCCTTTTTTTAAAACTGATAGATTCTTATGGGCGTAAGTTTCTGCTTCAAAATATAGTTTAAAATGTGAGGTGGTTTTCGTTTGCCACTTCATATTTTTATGGTTATATAATTTTTCTGCAGAAGGCCCATTGAAAACAATCAGGCTGCACGTGATTAACAAGAGACAATTTGTTAATATGACAAAAGATGGAAGATGTTTGTGGTTTAAATCAAATGACATTTCATTATCTCCATATGCGTAACATTATATTCACTAAATAGTATTTTCAGTGCTCAGCAAGGCCCGGAGCCCCTGCTGAGCGTGAATGTAAGCATAGAAGTATCAATTCCTTACAAGAACTAATTAAAAGCGAAGTTAAACATGATAATCTATTAATTTAATTTAAAAATGTCAAGAAATAAACCTGATACAAGTAATCATCATATACCTCAGGTATTACAGCGTAACTGTTCTATTGAAACACTTTGCCTAATTGTGCTTTTTGCATTTTAGTTATTTACTGATATTTTGAGGAAGGAGAAAATACCCAAAACCGATTGTGAAGAATAAATACACAGCAACAATGCCCCAGCCAAGGATATTCAATCCACCTGAAAGTTGAATGATCAAGGTAGCAATAAACCCGATAGCGTCATAAATGAATAAATGCCAGATGATAGCGCGTCTCGCAATACAGTCTTCAGCTTTTCGGGCAATCCAGGTAAGAAAAAGATTTCCAATAAGTGCCGCGCCATATTCTCTTGCTGTAAGAGCAGCACCCGGGCCAAATGATGTTCCCAGAAAATTAAGTAATTGACCGGGGACAAATAACAATAACGGCCCAAAACCTAAACATACAATGGCTTTAATGATCATTAGAGTTTTGAATTTCATGGCAATACTCCTTATTTATGGTTAATTTTTATACTCCGAAAGGGCTCCGGCCCCTGCGGTCTATAATAGAGATAAAATATTGATCCCATGCCAGCCTGATCTTATCTTAATAATAAACATTTTACAACTTTCGTAAAAGCTCTTGACTGTACTTTTATAAAATAAGTTCCAGATGGTTTGTCTACAGCATTCCATACAAAATTATGATATCCTGGTTCTAAAGTACCTTCATATATTTTTTCAATGATCCTTCCATTTATATCATAAATATAAATAGTTACATATGTCTCTTCAGGTAAACCAATTTTTATATGTGTCTGAGGATTGAAAGGATTCGGGAAAATTGGTAACAGGGAATATGATGTGGGGACAGCATTGTAAAATACAACAGATGTTTGATCGGTCACTATTAAAGTAACGTTTAATGTGTCAGATAATTCTCCGTCTGAGGCGATAAGTGAAAAAGAAGTATCCCTAGCTGTACCTGGAGCAGTGCCTGATAATGTACTATTTGTTTCTGAAAGCCAGGAGGGATAATGTATAAACTCATAGGACAGCGTATTTCCTTCCGGATCTGTTGCGTAGGCTGTGTAGGTAATTTGAGTATTGATGTAGGCTTTGAGAGTATCCTCGGATGTTATTGCGGGTCGATTATTTATTACATACATACTATATTCATCTTCATCAGACAGGGAAGGGATACCTGCGTCTGATACAGTAATGGTAAATTCGAAATTACCGGACTTCGCGGGCAGGCCAGATATGAAACCACTGCTGGAATTCAGGTTCAATCCGTCTGGTAAAGAGCCGTTTGTAACCTGCCATGAATAGGGAGGAATACCACCTGATGCATTAAGTTGCTTTGAATAATAATTTTTGTATCTGGCTGAATCAAAATCTGATTGGATCAGCTGTGGTGCAGTGGATTGAGTGATATCGACAATGACACTATCTGACCAGTCACTCTCAAGGGCACTGTTATTTTTCGATTGTGCTTTTATGACAAACTGCCCATCTTCTGCAAAAGCATGTTCAACATGTGCATTGTACCCTGAATAAAAACCGATTTCCCAATTCATTGGTGAAGCATCACCATAGTCGAGTAATACTTCAAGTGACTTCCCATTCGGATCTATGACAAATATATCAAATGGTATATTTTCGCGACTGAGACCGGAATAGCTGTTTTCAGTAAAAATTGGTCTGTTGGGAGGCAGATTATCCGAACCTTCTAAAGAATACAACGCATAATGTAAATAATATTTGATTTCTTCATAATTGGTTGGTAAATCAATATAGGAATCAAATACTCCTGAGCTGTTTGCAGGCAGAGAATCATTCTCTATATCCAGATAGGTAAAATCACAACAAACCATATTTGAATCCTTGAATATACAGGCAAAGATTTTCGGGTATTTCATTGAATAATTAAAATCATTATTTACCTCACCTTTCCATTCGTAATAATTGCCAGATGGCTGAATGACAACAGATTGTAATTCTAATATCTGGTCCCATAAAATGTCATCCTGACCATTCTCAATATCATATTCTATTTCATAGGCAATACTGTCAAAATCAGCTTTATCAATATAGGTTTCGATGAAGGAATATTTATAAGGTGAAATACCTGAATAGCCATAACTTTCAAAATCTATATATGTATAATCAGTATCAATCAATGATCCGTTTGAATAAAAACTATATCTCAATTTTACCCATTCCAGGTATTTTTTTTGTTTGTTTTTGATTCTGGCGTGAATTTCGTAATATGAGCTGCTATACTCATACACATAAAAATCAAGCAGATCAACAGTATGATCCAGATAAATATTATTATCGAAATAAACAGGATTATCAAGGTCATTTAAGCGAGTATGTAACTTTTTCTTTGTGTGACTGATTTGATTTTTTGTTTTGATAATTTCATTTGTCAGGTGAGCAGATTTAGATAATTTTTTGGAATCACCATAAAAAGCATCCAAACGTTCATTTAATACTTTTAATTCCTGAATGAGCTCATCATTTGATTGGGAAAATAAAATTGATGGTAATAATAAGGAAAATAGTGTAATTAATAGTAATGATTTATGGTACATTGACTGGTTCCGTGTTTTTGTTTATTGTTTTTTTTTCTGCTGTCGAAGGTGTTCTTCACCTTCGACAGATACTATGATATAAAAATTATTGCCATATTTTTTTAATATGTAAGAACCCTGGTTTATTTAATAAGTAATCCCCTGCACTTGAGTAAGGATAAAATTCTGGAGCTTCACATAGTTGCCATTGTTCTGTGCATGGATTGTTATGTATATATTCTAATTTTTGTCGAAAAAACGGATATGATTCAATCTGTTTGGGGGAATGAGTTATTTGCCAGATTTGTCGACCCGGCTCCGGAGCGGGGAGAGCGCCGCGGCGATCTGGTCCGCG
>JAWODZ010000065.1:0-20988 GCA_046483025.1 bacterium | reverse complement strand
AGTTCCTGATTATCGATCTCTTTGATAATGCCGATATCTCCGTTAAAGACGCCAAGGTTATAGTTGTTTCTTCGATGAATGACCCGGTCGCCCTGCCTGAAAATTCTCTCACCAACTTTTAGCTGACAAGCCCCTTCTCTTGGAGGATTTATCGATTCCTGAATCATCTGGTTTATATTCAGAGTTCCCAGGCTGCCCCGGGTCATGGGAGAAAGGATTTGGATTTCACAGTCATTGCCAAAATATTTCGGAATCCATTCAATATAAAGTTTTCGGGTGTCCTCCTGTTCGTTAAATGTAAAATCAGTTATAGTAAATGTACTCTGTTCAGGATCTTTAGTTGAATCTGTCTTCCTGAATTGTGTGTTCGGAAAAATTGCATTTAAGTTTTCTTCTACACATGTTTTGACGTTTGCTGGACTATGGTAATTAGGATCACCCAGTATAATAGCCTCTTCTAATATCTTTTCGTCTTTTCCAATGGCCTTCAAGTTTTCTTTCGCTCCCTCTACCATAATTGAAAGATGCTCATCATCTTGACCAGAATTACCTGCATCAGCATGGATAATAATTTGATGTTTGGAATCTACCAGCGCCTGAGCATTGTACCCTTGTATTACTCCATGGGAACTCATCATCAACTGGGAGTCATTGTCTGTTATGTTACTCTTGTTCTCCTTCTTTTTTTTACCTGGCTTTGGTTCATTTTCTTGTAAAAAACGGTCTATTTTTTGAATACTTTGATTCAATTTTTTTAATTTCCTCTTCTCAGTATCACTAAAGCCACTCTCCTGATCACAAGCAATATGTTTTTCTATCATCTTTGCAACACGGGCTTGAAACTTCTTCTTTTTTTCCTCTAACTCAGCAAATGTCCCACTCATTTGTTTGGATGCATTGCCCGGAAGTTTAACCCCATCTATAGCAAAAGTAGTTCCGTCAATGAGATTCATGCGGTCACATATAAGCAGTATTCTTTGAAATATAAAAAGTATTTCTTTTTTCATCGTCGTGATAAAAGCAGCAATGGTGGAATGATCTGGTGCCTGCCCACAGGCGAGAGCCATAAAAACAATATTTTCATGGCAAGCTTGTTCTATCTTTCTTGATCCTAACATCCCTCGAGCATATCCCATGAGTATGACTTTAAGAAGACTTTTAGGGTTGTACGCTCTACAACCAGTTTCATCATTGTTGTATTGCGGATCAAAAATAGATATATCAATCTCATGTTCAACAACCATATGGATGGTATGCTCTAATGTACCAGGAATGAGTTGTTGTTCAAGACTTACAGGAATCATCCTTAGTTGAGTATAGTTATACGGCTTATATCGTGCCATATATTTCCTTTCAAAACAGTGATACAGTGAATTTGTTATTATGTTATAATATACAAATTTATAGCAACAATAGCGAGTTTTTCGACAGTCTCGTCAGGTCTAGGGATAAAACCAAAAGTTAAAGGAATAAATTAAGAAATATGCAAAAATTTAGAAGAATATTTGTATTTGGATCTGGTTTTTCGAATTCATTCTGTAGTAATATGCCTACTTTACCTAAACTTACTAAGTCATTATTTAATAAAGAAACTATGGAGTCTCTTTGTACAGATAATTTTACAGAATTATTTAATTTAGTTGATAAATTTAAGAAAATTGATAAAAGTATTTGTACAATAGAGAAGTTAACTACTACCATTTTTTCGCGACGGATTTATTCAGATTCTTTGGAAAGGGAGAAATATAATAAATTAAAATATCAAATAAAAAGGTATATTTACAAAACAATAGATAAATGGGAAGTTGATAAAGAAAATGAACAAATATTAAGGGACTTTTTAATTAGATGTAGAGTTAGCCTAGGTTTAAAAAAAATACACAAAAAAACAAATCTAATAATAACATTTAACTATGATTTATTAATTGAGAAATTTCTCCATCTAAAAGTTGATGAGATTGAAAAATCTAATCGGGTTTTAGGCCATCCAGAGTATATTATTAATTTATCAAAACATGATAGAATACCAAGAAGTATGCCTAGGCCACATACAGATCCTATACATATTATAAAATTACATGGTTCATTTAATTGGTTTCAAGTAAAAGGATCTAAAAATATTGATATTAGCTCAATATACATTGTGAATCCATGGGATGAAAGCAGGATAATTTATGATAATGATAATCCAATATTTATACCTATGGCACATGGTAAAGAATTATTTCTTTATGGCTCATTATATAATTTTTTATGGGCAAGAGCTTTTCAATATATACATGATGCTGAAGAAATTTATTTTATTGGTTATGGTTTTCCAGAAATGGATATAAATAATCTTTATAATTTTTCAGATCCTATGATTAAAAGAAAAATTAAAAAAATTGTTATTCTTGATAATTCAGATAATCAAAATGAATTAGAAAGATTAAAAAGATTGTTTGGAGATAGAAAAGTTATTAATAAGAATGCAAAGAAATTTATTCAGGAAGATGTTGAAATGCCCTAATTATTTTTAATGTTTAAAGAAATTGTTTTAATATTACTGATTATAAAATTATACTTTTCGTATATGAATTGTATGCATTGACTGAGGAGGAGATTAAAATTGTGGAGGAGAGTGTGGGGTGAAGGATGTTCAAAAACCTTCCAGGTTTTGAAAACCTGGAAGGTTTGGGGTAATCGCGGAATCGAAAATATGATGACTACAGACCTGACAGGTTTTTGGAACCTGTCAGGTCTAAAGACGTAAATTAAAAAATCACGAACTTTTGAGTTTTGTGAGGTCTGTCGAAAAACCCCGGGTGTCAATTTTTATTGACCCCGGGGTTTTTATACTTTTCCGACAGTCTCGTCAGGTCTAAGTAAAATTTTTTTAATTTAATTGCCACATTTTACCTTAAATATCCGTATAGATATATAAAGGATAAATATTAAATTTGATAAATTCTGAGTCTATATATTTAATTTTTAAAAAGGAGATTTTATGAAAAAAAGAAAATATCTTGCAGTAATATTAATCCTGATAAACTCTCTGGTTGCAATTTTTTTTATAAACTGTGAGAAATCAAAATCCCTACTAACAAGTAATGAGTATACCATGTACAATTATGTAGCTTATGATTCTACTGAAATAAAAGTGGCTCAAGGTATGTTGTTATTGAATTTTGAAGATGATATAATAAATGGAGAGTGGGATATAAAAGCTGTGGGATCTGCGCAGAATATTGGTCCGCAGATTGGCAGTGGTAATCTTGTAGGAAGTTACAGCAGTGATAGTATTTGGGTGGAATTGCAACCCCAGATGTGTGATAATAATTTACAACTGAAAGGTCGTTTAAAAGATAATAGTTTAGCTGGGCAATGGATTTATATCAGCTTTATAGGTCCAACCAATTCCGGAACTTTTACAGCCAGGAAAATTTCCTTGTAAAAGAAAAAATTTTAATAATTATGATTCTTATAAGCAATATTTAAAAAGGAGAATGCGGTGATTAAAAAAATTTTAATAATATTTTCAGTTTTCTTAATTCTCAATTCCGGCTGTAATCGGGATTTTCCCACTATTCCCCTGAATACTAATTACAGACCAGCTACTGCTTTGGAGAAAAAGATGTCTGGTTCAGCCAATTCATTCGGATTTAAAATTTTTCAAAAGATTGCTGAAACTGATGCAGATTCCAATATGTTTATTTCTCCTTTAAGTATATCCTTTGCTCTGGGAATGGCCTACAACGGAGCAGCCGGAAGCACTCAGCAGGCCATGCATCAGACCCTTGGATATGAAAATATGTCTGAACAGGAAATCAATGAGACTTATCAAAGTCTTATTCAGCTTTTAACTACACTTGATCCTCAGGTACAATTTGACATTGCCAATTCAGCCTGGCCCCGGGAAGATTTTCAGATTCTGGAAAGTTATCTTACTATACTCAGAGAGTATTTTAAGGCCAAGATAGAAACACTTGACTTCAGCGATCCTAATGCAGTTAATATTATTAATAGTTGGGTAAAAGAGAATACACAGGGAAAGATTGAAAAAATACTGGAGTTTATTCCGCCTGATGCAGTTCTTTACCTGATCAACGCACTTTATTTTAAAGGAGATTGGACTTACCAATTTGATCCGGATAATACTTTTGATTCAGATTTTACTTGTTCAGACGGTAGTATTGTCAGATGTGAAATGATGAGCCAGAAAATCACTACTGGTTTTTTTACCACTGAATCTTTTACAGCCATTGATCTGCCTTACGGGGATGGACATTTCAGTATGACTATATTCCTGCCAGATGAAGATAAGCGGGTGGAAGATATAATTATCCAGTTTACTCCTGATAACTGGGCTTTATGGATGGAGAGTTTTTCAGAGCAGGAAGTAGACCTCAAGATGCCGAAATTCGAGATTTCCTATGAAATTGAACTTAAAGATGCACTGACTGCTCTGGGAATGGGAATAGCTTTTTCAGGATCTGCAGATTTTTCGAGAATTACCGAGAGCCTTGATATCTTTATAAGCAGAGTAATTCATAAAACTTTTATTCAGGTTGATGAGGTGGGAACAGAAGCTGCTGCAGTAACTGCAGTGGAATTCAGAGAAACAGCTATTGGAAATTACATGATACTGAATCGTCCCTTTATTTATGTGATCCGGGATCATGTTGCTGATAATCTATTATTTATAGGAATACTTTCAAATCCGGATGTGTAGTTTTTTACTGGCTTTCATTCCAGATTTCTTGAATCCAGGGTATAGCTTGTTTCAGAGGATGTATGAAGTGATAGGTATCATAATGGCTGACTCCCTGAACTTCAAGAAACTGAATTGATCCCCCTTTTGATCTGTACATTTGTATAAATTTTTTCAGAGAATCTATAGAAAATAACTTATCATTCCGGCTGTGAATGATAAAGAAAGGCAGGTCTTTAACTACCTGAGTATCTTTCAGATCCGGAATAGCTGATACAGGAATTACAGCTGAAAATACTTCAGGATGTCTGGAAGCCAGATACCAGGTTCCTATTCCGCCCATGCTGTAGCCGGTGATGATAATTTTATTTTTGTCAATATTGTATTCTGTTGTGATCATTTCAAGAAATTCCATTATTATTGTATCTGCCTCGGGATTGGCCCAATTATCACCCGGACAGTCAGGTGCTGCAATAATAGCTTTTAGTTCTTTCATGGCTGGTTTGACCAGGATGTTTAGATATTCCTTTCCATAATATGGTTTCACTTCACCACCGTAATGTAAAGCGAGTATCAAGGGGATTTTTTTGTCTCCAGAGAACGATTCAGGAAGAGAGATGGTGTATCTCATTTTTGTGTTGTTTTGCAGGATTATTTCTCGTATAAAAACTCCGGGTTTGTTGGGAAAACCAATAGTGGAAGCACATCCTGTTAGTAAAAATATTATCATTAATAGTATGAGACAATTTATTTTAATCATTTTGATTGTTAATTATATATAAATCTATTGATAATTTGGTTAATAAACTGACCGAATTTAGCATAATATTGTCAGTTAATTAATATTTATAATTAAAATAGCAGTTATACCTAGAAGCTGTCCCAAAAGTTCAAAAACAATGAAACCATAGAGAACACAGAGAAATTCACAGAGATCACAAAGTAAATACAAATAATATGTTATCTCTGTACCCTCAATTTTTACTCTGTGAATTTTGTGGTTATAGAATTCATTTTCTGACGTCTTTTTTTATTCAACCTCAATCACAAACGAGCGATGATCCTCAGCTTCCAGATTGACCAGGAGTGTGCGGAAATCTGGATATTCAGAGGGTTGTATTACGTTATCTTTAATTGTAACCTGTCTTTCCAGAATTATTTTATTGTCTTTTTGTGTGATCCGGTACATTATGTGTCCTTTATCACAGGAGTAGTCATAATTTTTTTCTTGAGAAGAGAGGGTGATATTTTCAGGAATCTCTAATACCAGAAGAATATGTTCATTAGCAGGAGCAGGTAATTCAAGAGGTGTAGTACGGTTGAAATAAAGGGATGAAATACGCCAGTTATCCAGAAAAGAATTAAGACTGAAAGATTCATGTAAAGAAGGATCACCTATTTTACTGAATGCATTCTTATTGTTAATGGATATTTTAAATTCAGCTTTATCTTCATTCATATAAACTATTGAAAATTTATCAATATCAGAGCCAGGTAAAATTGAATTGACAGTTCTTGATAAAAATGCCTTGTTATTTTCCAGTAAAGTATAATAAGGATAAAATGTTCCGCTGATTGACAGGGTAATATCGCCTTTTAAGCACAGCTCATTATCTACTGAAAGTATACCTGAAATCTCAGTAATATTGTCTTTAATATTTAAATTTTTTACCTTCATAAGTTTTCTGTCTTCATCATCCAATCCTAATAGAGTTTTCCCGGTCAATGCAATCTGCCCCTTGAAGGTTTGTGATTCACAGGGATCCAGAATAAAATAATCATTGTCAGCAGTAGAGGTAATTACTCTTACCTGGCTGAATTGATTAAGAGATGGCACTTGCTTGCAGAATTGTTCACTGTATGAGACCAATGCAATATCTGCATTTATTTCCTGAGAGGAAAGCAGAAATTTTAAAAGAATTGCCTTATCAAGTACGGTTCCGTGATTTCGCTGAAATGTTTTTTCTGCTGAAACGCCCCTGTATCCCAGCAGAGAGAGATCAAGATCTGTAGTACTGATATTATTTGCAATGTTGTTTTGCAGAGCCAGTATACGATCGTTAGAATTCAGGCCGGGGATATCCTGAAGCAGAACAGCCTTTGATGTTTCGGACAGGGTATATTTTGATTGTAGTGATTGTTTCAGATAGTTAATGAGTGTTTCCCATTTGCCACAGGTGGAGAACAGCAGTCTTGGTGAAAATTCAGCAAAATCCTGATGATTATTTTCTCTTAGAAGTGCAGCACAGTCTTTTAATTTCCAGGTGAAGACGGAGAAACCGTTCTCATTTTTAATTTCCGGATATAAATCATGATTCAGGAGATTATAGTGCAGTGTTTTTTCCTGGGGAATTTTTACTGTTACGGTATAATTTTTTACCGGTGAATCCTTTCCGAAGATCTCCTCACCCAAAAGCCATGGTAAAAATTCGGCATCTGTATCAACATGATATTTTAATTCAATAACAGCTCCCCGTTCCAGACCAGTATGTGTAACTATCATTTCCCGTAAGAATGCATATCCGGGAGAATGGTGCACAGTCCTGGGCAATACTTCATTGTATCCGTTTTCAGGGGTAGGGACTCTGGTTCCGTCAGCCATGATCGTCTCTGATTTGTCAATGGTAAGTTGTTGAAATTCGGGATTGTACAAAATAAAACTTTCCCCGTAAAGACGGCTCACAGCCTGGGTGGTTAGAAGTTTGATTTTTTGATAAAAGTCAGTGCGTACACTTCCGTCATTATACAAGGTATAGGTGGTATTGATTTTCTGGAAAACAGCATCACTTTTTAATTCCTGTGAGGTAACCGGAAAATTTATTAGAAAGAAACATAATAAACAGACTGCTAATAATTTTTTTTTATTCATAATATCCTCTTTTTATTATTTAGTACTTTATTTCTTTAGAATAACCGGCGCATCCATTACTTTTTTAACTGAGTTTACAGCTTTTTGAAAATTAGGCCATTCCCGGGCAGAATAAATTCTTTTCTTAAGACTCAGGGTTTGTTTAAAGGTTAACTTACTTCCTTTTTTATTATAACTGCAGGAGAAATCTGCAGCAGTTCCCTGTACAGAATCAAATTCTGGAGTATAGCTTATTTTATATCCGGATGGTAATTTTATGTTTTCCTGGAAGTCAATTAGCTTTGAACACCTAATTCTGAAACCATAATCCCGTTCCTCAGGGTTTAAATTCATATGCAGATAACTGTTTGTCCATCCTGAGAACATATGTTTTGCAATGAGGGGTGTGAAGATCAGGTTATGGGCACAGACTGTTGCATACTCCGGGATCCGGTATTCTACGCTAATGTTTATGGGTTTGGAGAGATCATAGGGATCAGTATATTCCAGTGAGATTATTTCCAGTCTGGGGGACAGTTTGTTTAATGCCTGTTCAATGTAAAATCGTTCATACCAGACTCCCCGGCGCAGATTACGGCGGATACCAGCATCAGACTGACCTTCTGCAGTTATTTGCATCCGGCCGGTAAGAGTTCCGTTTTCCTTTAGTTTTGACTCTCCTTTTACCCGGAAATAGTGATTTTCAGGGGGACTGATAGGTGTTGTCATGAGATCAGCACCTTCCGGGATCCCCATAAGATACTGCTGCTGCTGTTCGGCACTGGACCAGAGTTCTCTTACTCCGGGCACCCAGGTGGGATCAAGCAGAACATAATCATTTTCACCCCGTTTCCAGATAGTCACAGAATGATTAAACTGATCTGCAGGAATGCGGTCAATTCGGGATCCTGCCATGGTCATGGCGGCATAGGATTCAAATCCGGCAGCTCTGAGCATGGTTATCAGCATGCCGGCTTTATCCTTACAAACTCCGCATCTGTCTCTGAAAGTCATTTCCCCTTTATGCAGGGTATACCCTTCACCCTCTCCCATGGAAAGTCCGGAATATCGTATCTCTTCTGCCACCCAGTGAGTAAGCACTTCAACTTTTTCCATGTCAGTTTTACAGTTTTTAATTAACTGGTCAACTTTTTTCTGGACCTGGGGTGTTACTTCAAAACTTCCGTAATCTTCATTAACACCATAAAACCATCTGGATTTTGCTTCCCAGTCCGGAGCAGTTGAGAGGAGCAGTTTAGGGGCAACATCAGAAGCTGCAACCATGTTGGGCTCTCTTTTAAAGACAGGGATATCAGTTGCATGCCAGTGATACAAAGTTCTTTTATCCTGAAATTTTATCCAAGAGGTTAATTTTCCGTTATATACTCTGTATTGAATGGGTTTATCCTGGGGAAGAGAAACAGTGTAGCTTTTTACCAGAATGGGAGTAGAGGACCAGAATGGTACAATGTCATAAAAATGGCCTTTCATGGGCGGAATATATTTGTCATCTTCTGATTGAGGATTCTGAATTCCTCCGCTACAGGATAAAGAGTTTCCCTGACCGGAATAAAGCAGGGCATAGGTAAAACCTTTTTTAAAGGTTACACATTCCAATGCATCCCCAATTTCAAGTCTGCCAACAGGAACCATTTTTTCCCGTGCTCCCCAGTATATAGCCCGAGCAGGAGCTGTGTGATCCAGAACTTTTTTCAAAGGAATTTCTTCAATACTGCCATCAGTACGGAATATACGAATTTTTTTGATCTCAACATAAGCAGTCAGGGGATCGTAACCGAAATTCTGAACCAAAAGGTCAATGGCACCACGGGGTGTTAATACTTTAGTTAAGGTATGGTTAGTATAGTAACTTAAGCCTGTATCCATTACTTTTACTGAAGTGCTGTCAAATAAAACCAATGTATGGGAATGCGGATATTTTTCTTTACCGGGAGAATCTTTAATTAATTGTTTGATGGTTTCATCATCTGAGCTAAAAACAGATGATGAAAGTAACAGACAAAACAAAAGAGCTGCAATTCGGAATAGTTTTCTCATATTTACTCCTTTTTTTAATTTTTTCGTCTTTTTTTGGCAGCAAATTCAGGAGCTTCTTTAATTGCTGTACCTATAAGTCTGATGGCCTTGAGCATGGTTTTAAAACTGCCCCGGCTCAGTTTTACTGCTTTTTTCCCCACATTTTTCCAGCCCGGAGTCTCGAGATCATCAGGTGGAAGAGCTACCTGATCCCAGTTCTGAAAGAGACGGCCCCAGACACTGGATAATACTTTTTTGACCCGTCTGACATGAAACGGATACCAGAAAAAATCGTGATAGGTGACACTGGCTATATAGGACCAGGGAGCAAGAAAGGTTTTCAAACTCCATTCCAGAGGCTTTTTAAGAGGACCCCAGTATATTTTATGCTGCATTTTGCTTGCAAAGGTCATTTTTTTAAAAGGACCCACAAAATTCCAGGGATGGTTGATTATATCTTTGTCTCCTACAATCTCAATTTCATCCATCCTTCCTTTTCCCAGCCCCATTTCATGAGCTATCCGGATAAATTTAATGTTCTTCATGGGATCAAATCCCATAAGATGAGCAGCTACTGCATCAATGGCAACTTGATCAGAAGAAGCAAGAATAACATTTTTAATATGGGGTATCATACACCTGGGGCCAGGTCCGTCACCAGCAAAAGTGCCGTCCATTACTGCAAAAACACCGGAGTGTATTTCTTTCTGGATCATGAGCAGATCAATCAGGGTTTCATGAATTACCGGATGAGTCCAGTGGCGTTTTTCATTTAAAAGCCCTCCAAAAGCATTTTTCATAGCTCCGGTAGTAGTTGTAAAGATATGAGTTTTGATCGTTGGAAGATGAATGATGTTTTCACCGATGAATCGTTTAGGTATCATAAAGCCCTTTTTATACACATCATTAAGCACCAGGAATTTATCCGCTAATTCTCCCACTGCCTCTCTGATATGTATCCATTCCTCACCTTCATAGAGATGAATATTCCTTAAACCGTGAGCATCGGTTACATTGACTTGTTTGTTTTCTCTTTCACCCAGATGAGAGTCGATAACTACGGTTTTGTTATGACAGCCATGGATAAGACCGGGATCATATCCGTCTTTTTTCATAGCCCGGATAACTCCGTCAAGCTGCCAGGGGGTAGTGGAGCTGCCTGGGTAAAAAAAGTGCCAGCTGATGTTTATTTTTAATGCTGTGTCTATGTTTTTTTTTATGGTATCCTTATAATCGGCAAGGTTCATTAAATTATGATAATCTTTTAACACTGTTTCGGGACTTGTTTTTAGAATTGCAACTTTTGACTTTCTCATTGTGTTCCTTTTTACTTAAGAATTGTAAGAAGATACAAAAAAAATTTTTATTTTGCAATTGGTATCAGGGAGGGTATGACAGATTTTTTCAGGATAGATAAATTTACTGTTTTAAGTGAGAATAAATATTTTTTACATCACATCAACAGGATCAACATCAAGTGAAACTTTCACATTAAAAAATTTTCTTTTTTCCTGGTATCGTATCATGGTCTCTCTGACTACCTTTCTTAGAATTCTACCTGAAGGATCCCTGGCTTTACTGCTGCGAAACATGATCTGGTAGCGGTAATAATTTTTGATCCGGCTGATGGGACAGATGGCCGGACCCAGGGATAGTACCAATTTGTTTTTACTGATATTTTTACAGAAAAGGTGTGCTGCCTTGGCAGTATCAGTATTATTTCTGGATCTGAATCTTACAATGATAATCCTTCCCCAGGGAGGATACTGTAGTTCCCGGCGTTGTCTGGTTTCGTAATGAAAAAATTTCTGGTAATCATGTTCTATTGCAAATTGCAGTATAGGATTTTCCGGATTCATAGTCTGGATTATCACTTCTCCGGGCATCCCTTTTCTTCCGGCTCTGCCAGCTGCCTGGGTTAATAATTGAAAGGTTTTTTCACTGGAGCGAAAGTCAGGGAAGTACAGTCCGGTATCAGCAGATATTATTCCCACCAGATTGACACCTGGAAAGTCATGACCCTTGGCAATCATTTGAGTGCCAAGGAGGATGTCATTTTTTTTCTTTTCAAAATCGGTAATAATTTTATCGTGCGTACCTTTTCCTCTGGTAGTGTCCTGATCCATTCTGATTACTTTCGATTCCGGAAATAATTTTTTAAGTTCTTCTTCTACTCTCTGAGTGCCAATCCCACGATAGGAGATGTTTGTACCTCCGCAGCACGAGCATGCCTTCTGTGCTTTTTTCTGGAATCCACAGATATGGCACATCAGGATGTGATTTTTCTGATGGTAGGTTAAACTTACATCACAATTTGGACAGGAGTCAATATTTCCGCAGTTGGAACACCGTAAAAAGGTTGAGTATCCTCTTCTGTTCTGAAGCAAAATTATCTGATCTCCGTTTTGCAGTCTCTGCTGAATGCTGTCTTTCATATCTGTACAGAAAACTCTGGTTTCTTTTTTCATTACAGATTTTTTATGGTCAATAAGTGTAACTTTAGGCAGGGGAAGATCATCAATACGCCGGGTAAGAGTACACAGAGTGTATTTGCCGTTCAATGTATTTTGATAGGATTCCAGACTGGGAGTAGCAGAACCGAGTACTATCACACAATTGTTTATTTTTGCTCTGACTATGGCTGCATCCCGGGCATGATAGCGAGGAGCAGGATTTATTTGTTTATAAGAGGAGTCATGTTCTTCATCAACAATTATGATGCCCAGATTGTTAAGAGGGGCAAACAGGGCGGAACGGGGGCCGATAGCAATTTTATAGGTTCCATCTTTAATTTTTCGCCAGGTATCAAACCTTTCTCCGGCTGACATACGGCTGTGCAGTACAGCTACCTGATCACCAAAAAAACTTTTATACCTCTGTACTGCCTGAGGAGTTAAGGAAATTTCAGGGATAAGAACTAAGGCTGTGCCTCCCTTTTCAAAAATATTCTTTATAGCTTCAATGTATATCTGGGTTTTTCCACTTGAGGTGATTCCATAGAGTAAAATGGGGTGGAAATGATTTTTATCAATTTCATTTTTAATTGTTTTTAAAGCGGCTGCCTGCTGAGAAGTAAGTTTTACAGATTCGGGAGGTGTAATTTTAAAATTGCTGTAGGGATCTCTTATTAGTTCTGATTTTTGAACCTTTATTAATCCTTTTTCTTCCAGACGGGTTAGAACAGTTTTTTTTTCTTTAATTTGTTTTCGTTTTACTCCCTTTTTATGAAGCAAAAGTGTTTCTAATACCCGAGCCTGGGCAGGTGCTTTTTTTTTCAGCCTAAATATTTCCTCTGAATTTATATCTCTGGCAAGATGAAGGATTTGTTCATACTGGATATTTATTTTATTTTTCTTGAAAATACCAGGAGGAAGAGCAGTTTTTATCGCCATTCCCAAGGGAGCTAAGTAGTAGGAAGAAATCCATTGAGTAAGTTTGAGAATATCTCCGGTTAAGAGGGGGTCAGGATCTAATATATCAATAATTTCCCGGATTTTTTTCAAATCAGGTTTTGTGGAAAAATCTTCAATAAAACCACTGACAAGTCTGTTGCCAAGCCGCACCAGTACTCGTTGACCTTTATTCACTTCACTTATAAATTTCTCAGGAACTTTATAGGTGAATTTTTGATAAGGAGGGTGAGGAAAGACTATATGTACCCACATATTTTTTTTTTCAGAGCTCATTACGTTAATATAGCAAACTGAGATAAAAAAATCATTATCTTTTTCTTGAAAAACTCTGGAATATATAGTACATTACCTAGTAATGAAAAAAATTAAAATGGAGTAATTATTGTGAGAAAAACAGCTTTACTACTGTTTATTCTATTTATGGTTGGTATTATGGCAGGAGGATGCAGCCATCTGAACCAGATTTCCGTCCATAAAAAGAAAAATAAACAGGGCCCGAACCAGCAAGCTATTAATAAATTTACAGATGGAGTAATACTGGATATGCAGGGTAATTATGCTGGTGCTCTCTTAGCTTATCAGGAAGCTTTGTTGTATGATTCTACTTCTGCTGAAATAAACTTGGCCATTGCAAGAGATTATCTTGTTATGGGAAAAGAGGAGAGCGGTAAAAAATTTCTGGAAAGAACTTTTAAACTGGACCCTGATAATATTGAAGCTTTAGAGCTGATGTCAAAAGTACTGATACGACAGAACAAACTGAATGAGGCTGAAGAATATCTTGAAAAAATCATTTTTCTGGATTCGACCAGTGTTGAATCCCTCCATAATCTTGCTTTGATTTATTTACAAAAAAGACAAACGAAAAAAGCAGTTGAGATGTACAATCGTATTCTTAGGGTCAGTGAATCTCCGGATCCGGAGTTGTATTTGCAGCTGGGTGATTTATATTTTGAATTAGGGCAGTATGAAGATGCTGAAGAAGTTTTTTTTGAATTCAATAAAATAAAACCATTTAACGGGCATGGATACTATGGTTTAGGATTAGTCAGGGAAGCATTAAAGGATACAGCCAAGGCTATTGCTAATTATAAAAAAGCGCTTTCTCTCTCCCCGGGGTTGGAACAAGTATCAAAACGATTAGGAATAATTTTTCTGGAACAGAAAAGGGTGAATCAGGGCATAACTTTTTTTAAAGAACAAATACATAAAGATTCCAGCCAGATTCAAAACTGGTTTGTACTGGCTGATATATACCGGCAGAATGGTGATACTCTAAAATCTATAGATACTTATCAGTCAATGAAAAAAATATTTCCGGAGGATATGCAGGTAAGGATAGAACTGGGAAGAGTTTACCTTGATAACAATGATAATCAAGCTGCTTTTACAGAGTTTAGTGAAATTCAGGAAAAAGATCCAGAGAATACTTCAGGCTGGCTCTGGCAGGGAATAAATTTAATTCAAATGGATAGTCTGGATGCTGCTGTTGAAGATTTACAGAAAGCCCTGGAACTCTCTCCTGATAATCCTCTGGGTAACTATTATTTGGGGGTCCTGTATATTCAAAAAGATCGTCCGGGAGAGTCCATACCTCACCTTAAAAAAGCTTTGATGTTTAATCCAGACTGGATACCTGCTTTGCTCTCCCTGGCAAACTCCTATGAAAGTATTAAACAGTACTCTATTGCTGACAGTTTGTATCAGCGTATATTAAAAATAGATCCTAATAATGCAACTGTACTGAATAACTATGGGTACAGTCTTTCAATCAGAGGAATTAATCTTGACAAAGCACTCAGTATGGCGAAAAGAGCCGTAAAAATGGATCCCGAAAACGGTTCCTTTCTTGATACCATAGGATGGATTCTTTATAAAAAAGGTAATTATCAGGAAGCTTTGGAATATTTACAGAAAGCTTTTTTGAAAAGAGAAGACAGTGCTGAAGTTGCTGATCATCTGGGAGATGTTTACAAGAGACTGGGGATGGAGGAGAAGGCAAGAATGAGCTGGGAAAAGGCTTTGGAACTGGAACCGAATAATTCAACTATAAAAAGTAAACTAAACCAGATAATGGATTAGTCCTATGAAGATACTACGGGCATGTTCTTGTATTTGGATTTGGTCAGGCTTAGTTTTTATCATTCTTGTTTTTTCAGATTGTGGAATCCCTTTTTTCTCTTTCAATCCTGCTGCGGTTATGTCATCTCAAACTTTACTGAATAAGATTCACCGCAATGTACAAACACTGGAAAATTTTCAGGGGAAAGCCAAGTTAAGAATGCTCTCGGATGAATTCATGTTTAAGGGTAGTATCAGAATCAGTATGAAAAGACCTGATTCTGTATGGATGAAAATTGAAGGGCCGATGGGAATAGATGTTGCGTCGGTACGAGCCGGAGGAAAACAGATGCAGTACTATATTCCTTCTGAGAAAGTTTTATATACAGGATCAGTTGAACGTTTAAGTGATTTACATTTAGTTCCCTGGAATGTGGAGGTGTCTAGTATTTTTCAGTCCTTTTTGGGGCTGATAGAACCACCTCACACCATGCCTGATTCATCCATTGTTTATTCTTCCCAGGATGATGCCTATCTTTTACCTTACAGTTCTGATGGTTCTGAGGAAAAAATCTGGATAAAACCCAGAGGACCAGTAATAAGCAGATGGGAAAGAAGGGATGAAACTGGTGATCCCTTATGGGTGTGGGAAGGTGAAATGTTTTATAAAAGAGGCAGGCTCCGTCTTCCGAAATTTATTCAGATAACTCAGTATAATCCCAGACAGCGGATAACTTTTTATTATGAGATAATGAATATCAATCATACATTACCGGCAGATTGGTATACATTAAAAATTCCGGAAGGAGTAGATAAAGTTGAATTATAAAGAAATCCAGAACAAGAATGATTCAAAATTCCTGTCCTTAGTAATACCTGTTTTTAATGAACACCAGTCTATCAGAAAACTCTACTCTGAGATTTGCCAGGCAAGTAAAGATAATGCTGTTGATTTTGAAGTAATTTTTGTAGATGACGGTTCAACTGACGGGACTTTTAAAGTAATTGAAGATATCAATAGTAAAGATAAAAGGATTAAGGCGCTTAAATTCAGAAAAAATAATGGTAAAGCAACAGCTCTGGCTGCAGGATTTGTAGCTTCCAAAGGTGATATAATTGTAACTATGGATGGTGATTTACAGGATGATCCGGCAGAAATACCGTCTTTATTGAAAAAGCTGAATCAAGGGTATGACCTTGTTTCCGGCTGGAAGAAAAAGAGAAAAGATCCATTATCAAAGCGTATTCCTTCTTTAGTTTATAATAAGGTAACCTCGATTTTATCCGGAATCCCTATTCATGATTTTAACTGTGGACTTAAGATATATCGCAGAGAAGTTATAGAAAAACTGCGATTATACGGAGAACTGCATCGTTTTATTCCTGTACTGGCTAAATGGGAAGGTTTCCGTATCGGAGAGGTAAGAGTACATCACAGGAAAAGGGAATTTGGAAAAACAAAATATGGATTCAGCCGTTTCTTCAAAGGGCTGTTTGATTTTATGACCGTGATTTTTCTCACCAAATATATGAAAAGACCTCTGCATTTTTTTGGAATTATTGGGTTATTAACCTCATTTTCAGGGGCTGGTATTATAATCTACCTGGTTATTCTAAAATTAAAGAAAATATCCTATCTCAGCAACAGACCCTTACTGTTTATTGGGGTGATGCTTTTAATCATAGGAGTTCAGTTTATCTCCATCGGCTTGATTGGAGAAATGATTACCAGAACTCACAGCAGGGATAATAATTTTTCCATTAGTAAAAGACTGGGAGTATAAGGTTGCGGATTGTTTTAATTGGTACTGCTTTTCCTCTGAGGGGCGGTATTGCTCATTATATTGCCCTTCTGTATAATAATTTAAAGAAAAAAGGACATACAGTAAAAGTTCTTTCTTTTAAAAGACAGTATCCTGGTCTTTTTTTCCCGGGTAAAACCCAAAAAGATGAGGGCAAAGAACTTATTTCCATAGAATCCGCTCCCATACTGGATTCAGTGAATCCCATAACCTGGATAAAGGCTTTTTTCTGGCTGAAAAATATTCGTCCACAGTTATTAATATTTAAATATTGGATGCCTTTTTTTGCTCCCTGTTATGCAGTAATTACCTGTCTCTGTAAAAAATTTCTGAAGGTTAAGTCCCTCTATATCCTTGATAATGTCATTCCGCATGAGCAAAGAATAGGAGATAAAATATTAACCAGAATAGGATTGAAATATATTGATTTTTTCATTGCCCAATCAGAATCAGTATTAAAGGATCTTTTACAATTTCGTCCTGATGCTGATTATAAACAAATTCCTCATCCCGTGTATGAAATTTTTCCTCCGTCAATATCAAAAAATAAGGCCAGAAGAAAGTTAGGTATTAATGATGATCGGGTGATCCTGTACTTTGGTTTTATCCGGGATTATAAAGGAGTTAAATATCTCATAAAGGCCATGCCTCTGATACTTGATTTTTTAAAAGTGAAATTGCTCATTTGCGGTGAATTTTATGAGGGAAGACAGGAGACCCTCAGGCTGATTGAGGAAAAGGCAGTTATTAATCAGGTGATTGTGTATGACAGATTTATTCCCAATGAAGAAGTAGGTTTATATTTTTCTGCTGCTGATCTGGTGGTACTTCCCTACGTAAGTGCAACTCAGAGTGGAATAGTTCAGATTGCTTATCATTATGAAAAACCGGTTTTGGTTACTTCGGTAGGAGGACTGCCGGAAGTGGTGAAGCATGAAAAATGCGGATATGTGGTCAAACCTCAGGATCCTGTAGCTATTGCTGAGGGTATTAAAAAATTCTATAAAGAGGACAAAGAAACCGAGTTCAGCAAAAATATAAAAATCGAAAAAAAGAAGTATTCCTGGGACAGAATGACGGGAGCAGTTGAGGAATTTATGACGAATCCGGAAAATGAATAGAAATATGATAATTAACCTGATGACATAAATTTTTCAGATTTCATCTGTAAACAAAAATTTTGTGTCCATTATAGGTTTTTAAACTTGGAATATTTTTTTGAAATGAAAACAGGAGTTAGTAGAATCTATCTATCCAACTCTTTACATGCTTTATAGATTTTTTCGAAAACTTCAGGTATATCTTCTTTAGCCAAACAGGAGAAAGCTATCCTAAGATAGTTATCTTTTGCTATTAATCCAATACTGTACTTTTTTAACAATAGTTTTCTCAAAATTTCAGTATTTATTCCATCTTTAATTTTCAGACACATAAAGTATCCGGAATTATAGGGATAGGGGGTGAATAAATTTTTATATTTTTCTTCATTAGACTTCAGTATTTCTTTGACTTTAAGATATCTTGATTTTAATAAGTTGAATTTCTCCTGCATTTCTTTCTTATAATTACTTGTATTTAATGCATTTATAACCAGACTTTGGCTGATATGGTTTACACTGGATATACTGCTTCTAATCACTCCTGCGGTTTTATTTTCAAGAGCTGTATAGGATTTTTTATCCATGGATTTTGCATTAAAAGTTATAAAACCGATCCTTAAACCCCAGGCATAATACTCCTTGGTGGCGCCGTCAATTTTCACTGTTATGATGTTTTCATGCAAGTCACAAAGATAGGAGAAAAAAGATTCCTTTATAATCCCCGGTTCATACACTAACCCGAAATAGGCATCATCAAGTATAATCACAATTTTATTTCCTTTTTCAGCACTTTTCAGAATCATTTTTTGTAATGTTTTTGCTTCTTTTTCAGTTATGGTATATCCGGTGGGATTGTGAGGAAAGTTCAAAAGAATTATTTGTTTTCCCTCACAGGTTTGTAATATTTTTTCAAAGTTTTCAGTATCAAATCCATCATGAAAGGTATTGAAAGTAACAATCTCTGCGTTATAACACGTTGAGTATATAAGATTATAGTTCCCCCAGTACTTATCACTTACAATTATTCTATCACCAGGATTCAGAAATAAAAAACCTGTAATATTCAGTGCATGAGTAAGTCCGTTGGTAATGAGCGGAAGACTTATGCTGCCTTTGAGGGAAGGATTTTTTTCAAATAATAATTCTTTCCATTTATTTCTTAACTCAGGAAGGCCATAATTAGGAGCATAGGGTACTATATCCGCAGGAGGAAGGGATATTGTTTTCCGGATTGAAGTTAGACATATGGGGGTGTTGTGGTTTTCCATGGCCATTCCTATAGAACCATTAAACCTGGCATTTTTAGCTTCTTTACCTTGCTTGACAATACCATGTTTAGGAAAATAGATTGATTTCCCTTTTTCAGATAAAAGAGTGTAGATAGAATTGCAATTCTGTTTTAGAATTAGATTTAGCTCTTCTGCTTCCGGATGATATGTTACCTTCATAAAAAGACCTTTTTATAAGTAGTTTTTTTTATGGAGAAGTTCTGCGATGAGCACTGCTCCTCCGGCAGCTCCCCGGATAGTATTATGAGACAGTGCCACAAATTTCCAATCCAATATAGGATCTTTTCTCAGTCGTCCGACACTTATTGCCATACCTTTATCCAGATTTTTGTCCAGTTTAGTCTGAGGTCTGAAATTATCAGTAAAATAGTAAAGGAATTTTTCCGGTGATGAAGGAAGATTAAATCGTTCCAAGGGATTTTTAAAGGTAGTGATAGTATCAATGATTTCTTCATAAGTGGGATTTTCCTTAAATTTTACACTTACAGAAACCAGATGACCATCACTAACCGGTACACGTACACAGGTAGAAGAGATAACAGGTGAATTGTTGTTTATAATTTCTCCGTTCTTTATTTTCCCCCAAATTTTCAACGGTTCATCTTCGGACTTTTTCTCTTCACCGGATATATTGGGAATAACATTATCAACCATTTCCGGCCAGGATTTTAAGGTTTTGCCGGCACCGGACACTGCCTGATAGGTTGACACTATAACCTTTTCAATTTGAAATGTTTTTAAAGCATGCAGTACCGGGACATAGGATTGTATGGAACAATTTGGTTTAACAGTAATTAACCCCTTATCCCAATTTCTTTTTTTTCTCTGACTCTTAATGATTTCCAAGTGATGGGGATTAATTTCAGGAATGATCATGGGGACATCTGCTGTCCATCGGTGAGCTGAGTTACAGGATACAATGGGGATACCTTTCTCAGCATAATTTTCTTCTAATTCTCTTACTTCTTTTTTATCCATACTTATTGCAGAGAAAAGTAATTGTACCTTTTTCGAAATAGTATTGATATCAGAGGTTACATCATAAACTGTAAGTTCTTTTATAGCTTGGGGGATATCAATTTCTTCAATCCAGCGCCCCTCAACAGCTTCAGAGTAAGACTTTTGGGCTGACTTGGGAGATGCAGCCACACAGGTAACTTTGAACCAGGGATGCTGAGATAAAAGACGTATAAATCGCTGGCCTACTGTTCCTGTTGCCCCCATAATTCCAACGGCTATTTTATTGTTTTTATACAGATAATTTTCCATCCAGTAAATATACAAAAATATTTATTTTTTGCAAAATATTTATTTTTATTAAATTGGTAAAAATTTGTTCAGTTGGCTTAATTTCGGTTGAAATTAGTTAAAATTATGCTATATTTAATAATGAAATTATTATTTTTTAGTTCTAATTTTAGTTTTATCAATGATTTAGGTATTAATTGTATTTTTCTGGCATTTTTTTTGCTTAGTACATTAAGCATGTAAAAAAAATATTATTAATGCCTGAGGAGGAAAAGATTTATGGAGGCTATCATACATAGAATAGAAAAAGTTTGGTTTATAAGTATTATATTTATCTGCTTATTAACAGGAGTCATACAAGCTCAGATTAAGATACTACCTTTAGGAAATTCTATAACCTGGGGTAAAGCTCATAAAGCTGCACCTATACCAGGGGAACATGGCTATCGTGATCATCTTTATGATAATCTAGTAAATGCCGGGTATACTGTACAGTTTGT
>JAWODZ010000061.1:0-35558 GCA_046483025.1 bacterium | reverse complement strand
GTTCAGGCCCTACCGGACATGCAATGGCTCTTGATAAAGTAATTACAAAAATAATTTTTCAACAGCATAATATTCCAACACCGGATTTTTGGGTGCTGTCCAGTCCGGATGATGATTTAAGTGAAATCAGTTTCCCGGTTATAGTAAAACCAAAAATGGAAGCAGTTTCTTACGGCTTAAAAGTTGTGAATAATAAAAAAGATTTACGTAATGCAGTTAAATTTATCATTTCAGAATTTCAACAGCAGGCTTTGGTAGAACAGTTCATAAGAGGCAGAGAATTTTGTGTCGCTTTACTGGGTAACGGTGATCCGGATGTGTTTCCTATTGTAGAGATAAACTTAGAGAATGATCCTGATGCAATTCAGACTGTAGAGGATAAAAAACAGAAACCCAGAGAAAAAATATGTCCTGCAGATCTTCCTTCTGAGATAGAATCAGCTATGATAGCAGCCAGTAAAAAAGCTTTTCATTCTCTGGAATTGAAAGATTTTGCCAGAGTTGATATTCGTATGGATAATGAAAATAATATATATATTTTAGAAATTAATTCAATGGCAAGTCTTGGTAAAACCGGGTCTTATGTTCATGCTGCAGAAAAAGCAGGGTACACCTACTCTCAGCTGGTCAATAAAATGCTGGATGTTGCTGCTGTACGTTATTTTTCCACATCAGCAGCCCGGCAGGAGATAAAAGACAGAAAGTCTGCATTATCGGTGCGTATAAGAGGATTTTTAAGAAGCAGACAGGCAAAAACAGAAAAATTTCTGAGAAAGATGACTGATATAAACACCCATACCAGAAATATAGATGGAGTCAATAGATGCGGTTATATTATATGGGAAGAGTTGAGTAAATTAGGTTTTAGTCAACAGGTAATTCCTCAGATTGAAATAGGGAATATGCTTTTTTTTACCAATACTATTAAAAAGAGTTATGATGTACTTCTTCTGGGTCATCTTGATTCCTCTATAAGTTTCAGAAAACAGCAGAATTACCATGTAGATAAAAACAGAATTTACGGAACTGATGTATGGGAATATAAGGGAGGAATAGCGGTTCTGATCTCAGCCTTGCAAGCTTTACGATTTGTGAGAAAATTACCTAAAGTAAGAATTGGGATTTTGCTGACTACTGATAATAAAACCGGAGGAAGAGTAGCACGAGAGCATATTTTGAATATATCCCGAAAAACCCGGGTAGTCATCGGGTTAAAAGGGGCAGGGATAAAAGGAACAGCTATTACTTCTCGTTCCGGGGCAGCTCAGTATTCCTGTCAGATGAATTTCGAAAAGGGCAGAGAGGCAGAAGAGGTGGCGAAATCGGTGGAAAAATTTACCAAGATTTTAACCAGGTGGACAAAACTGACTGATACTGCAACCGGAGTGGTTGTTGCACCGCGAAAAGTTGAGATTGATACCAATATTGCTGAAAGAGTTGCCCATGGTGAAGTAATTCTCAGTGTGCGGTTTAATACATTAGAGATGGGTGAGGAGATTGATGAAAAAATTAGAAATGTTATCAAAAAGGATCATTCGGGAAATTTTAGAGTACAAATTGAAGGTGGGTTACGCCGTCCTCCACTTTCAAAAACAGAAAACAGAGAAAGATTCTGGAAGCGAGTAAAAGCAATTGCTGATAAAATTGATATCAGATTATTAGAAGAACACCGCTGGAGTTCCTCTGATGTCTGCTTTGTTCAGGATAACAAACCAGTGATAGACGGTATGGGTGCGGTAGGTGCTGAACATCGTGACCACAGCGGGTTTATATTACGGCACAGTCTATTGGAGCGGGCAACGCTTCTGGCTCTTATTCTTTACGATCTTAGTAAGGAGAGGTAGGATGAATTTTGAAAAAGTAGAATCAAAACTTAAGCCCTCTGATGGCGGAAAAACAGCAACTGGTGAAAATGGGGCAATTGCAGCTGCTTTTCCGGAAGCAACGGAAGCAGGAATTGAAATATTAAACAAAAAAGGAAACAGTGTTGATGCTGCCTGTGCTGCAGCTCTGGCCTTGAGTGTATGTGAACCGCAGGCCAGCGGGTTGGGTGGGCAGACTATGATGCTTATTAGCAGAGATAAGAAGGTAATAGCAATAGATGGGAGTTCCCGGGCTCCTTCTCTCAGTCATGTAGGTGCGGTGTATAAAAGAGACAGATCCAGTGGGTATCGGGCTACAACAGTGCCCAGTACTCTGGCAACCCTGGGATATGTGCAGAGAGAATACGGTAATCTAAACTGGCAACAGATAGTCGAACCGGCTCTGAGAATCGCCACTGAGGGGTACAGAATAACCGAACTACAGCATCGGCTTCAGAAAAGAGAAATTGAAAAATTCCGCAAAATTGAATCACAATCTGGTTTGGATTATTTTTATAATAATGGTGTGCCGTACCAGGTGGGGGAGATATTCAAACAGCCAGATTTGGCTTCCCTTTTAAAAAAAATTGCCGAGCAAGGCATGGAAGAATTTTATACCGGTACAACCGCGAAACGGATTGATGCTGACATGAGAGAAAACGGCGGACTGCTGCGGGCAGATGATCTTGCCCTCATTCCCTGGCCAATTGAAAGGAAACCTTTGAGGGGGGTATTCCGTGATTTTACTGTATATACCATGCCTCCTCCTGGATCAGGCCGCAGTCTACTTTTTTGTCTGGCCCTTCTTAACCGACTTTCACCTCAGGATCTGAATCAGAATTCTTTTAAAAGAGCCCATATTCTTGCAGAAATTTTCAGAAACGTACTTTTGGAGCGTTCGGACAGACCGTTTAATGCTAATTTTTATCCTCAAGTTAACGAAAAAGAAATGCTGAGCAGATCTTTTACCAGAAAAACCATTAAAAAAATTCTTTCCACTGCAGCTCCCACCTTACCAATCAAGGAGACTGAGGATGAATATGCAGGAGAGACAACCCATCTTTCAGTAATAGATAGCAAAGGCATGACTGTAAGTCTTACTCAGTCTATTGAGCGGGTATATGGGAGTAAAGCTGCAGCTCAGGGATTGGGATTTCTTTATAACAATTATATGATGGATTTTGAATATAAAATAATACCCCATCCTTATTATCTGCGTCCCAATGCAGTCCCCTGGGCAACTGTAGCTCCCAGTATACTTTTTCAAAACAAAGAAGTATGGATGGCTCTGGGCAGTCCGGGCAGTGAACGTATTATTTCAACTCTGGCTCAGTTTCTTATGCATGTTATAGATGAGGATATGTCACTTGATGAAGCTATGCGGCAGCCCAGACTGCACTGTTCACTGGGTGGAAGAGTAAGTCTGGAAGCTCAGAGATTTTCTCAGGAACTCAGCTCTTCCCTTAAAGAAAAAGGGTATCGTATAAAAGAAAGACAACCGTATGCCTTTTTCCTTGGAGCAGTGCATGCAGTAATGAAATGCCGGAGCAGAAAAGGATTTCAGGCAGTGGCAGAAGTAAGAAGGGACGGAACAGCTGCAGGATTTTAAAAATTTATGCGTATAAAGTTGGGGATGAAAGTGAAAAAACTTCCTCTGTTAATAACTGTTGTCCATGGTGGTGAAAAAATTCCTGCTGAATTAGAAAAGCATAATAATCTTTTATATTCAGATATACTGGAGGATATTGACACCTTTTCCAAAGATGTTTATGAATTTTCTGATTTAGTAGCAGGGTATCTGGATACTGTGATTGCCCGCCCCTATGTAGATTTGAACCGGGCAGTTGATGATCGTCCCCCCAAGAATCCTGACGGAGTTGTCAAAACCCAAACCGTCTTTCAGGTTTCTGTTTATAAACAAGGTAGATTCCCGGATGATGTTCTTATAGATCAAATACTGCAGAAATATTATTATCCTTTTTTCCGTACATTAAAGGAAATGGAATGCAGTCCTGATATTATTGCCGGATTTGACTGCCATACTATGCTGTCCCATTCACCTCCTATAAGTAACGATCCGGGTGAAAAGCGTCCGTTGGTTTGCTTAAGTAATGGTGGAAACAAGGAAGGTAAATCAGAATCTGAAAGAGCAAAAACATCATGTTCTGCAGAGCTTATCCAGCAATTACGAGAAAATTTTCTGGGAGTGTTCAATTGTTCTCTAGATCAGGTGAAGATAAATGATCCGTTTCAGGGCGGTTATATTATTCGTTCTCGAAGACAAAGTGCAGTTCCCTGGATCCAAATTGAATTGAATCGCAAACTTTATTTAAACAGCAAACATCCATTTAAAAAAAACAAGGAAAGAATAAATGTAGTAAAGAAATTAATGTTCAAGGTTTTTGAGGATTTTGTCAGAAACTGGAAAACAAATAAGAAATGAAACTTTATTTGCTGGTTAGTGGTAAAAAAAGGTGATGATAAAAAAACTTATGTGAAGAAATTATTTTTGGTAAAAAACGATAGCGAATGCGATACCGATACCGATTTTGAAAACCAGGCAGAAAAAAAACATAAATGGTCAATAATAAAGAATAAATTGGATAACAGCAAAACTAACATTTCAGGAAATAATGGATTTTTAAAAGGAGGGTATTATGAGTCTCTGGAATAAAATAATTGATGGATTGGAGCAGGCAGTAGAGGTTTCTTCTGAAAAAGGTACAAAATATTCTCATTTAATACGACTTAAATGGGATTGCAGGACTATTCATAAGAAGATTCACAATCAGATGGAAGCGTTAGGCAGTAAGATATATGAACTTCACCCAAATCCTGCTGAAGAAAAGATCAAAAATGAGACTTCAGAATATATTGAAGAAATTAATCGGTTAGAAAAAGAACTGAAAAAGAAGGAAGAAGAAATTGAAGAACTTAAGTCCGGAATAGAACAGAAAAATGTGAGAGGATTAAAAAAAGATCTTGAAATGGGAGACGGAACTATTGAACAGATTGTGGTTGGAGAAAAATCATCTCTGGTTGGGAAAAAATTATCTGAAGTCAAACTTCCCGGAGCAGTACTGATAGGTTCAGTAGTAAGGCAAGAAGAAGTAATTATTCCTGACGGGGAAACAGAAATAAATACAGGGGATCGGCTTACAGTTCTGGGTAAAAAAGATGAAGTAGAAAAAGTTATCAGACAATTGAATAAGAATTAAGATCATGGGAGGAAAGTATTATGGAAGAGTTGAAAAATAATTCAAGTGCCAAGAAGAAAGGGAAGATGTCTGAAAAGGGAAGCACAAAAAAAGAAAAAAAGCAAAAAGAAGATAAAAAAACAAAAGTTGAAGAAAGTGCCAAAAAAGCTGTAAAAAAGTCCAAAAAGTTCAGTACTGATTTTACAGATAAAACCAGGAAAGCAGCATCAGAGATTTCAGAATCAACAAAGAAAGCCACATCACGTTTTACCAATTCAATAAAAAAAGCAGCATCTAAAATTTCTGGTTCTACTAAAAAAGCAGCAACAAATATTGCCGGAGAGACAAAAAAGATGTCCTCAGATCTAGCTGATAAAACAAAAGAAGCAGCACCTGATATTGCAGATAAAACCAAAAAGGTTGCTGCATCTTTTGCAGAAAAAGCAGGTGATACTATTAATCGGGGTACACTGCAAACCAGAATATTTGATTTAAAAAATAAACTGAAAAAAAAATCAGCAGAATTAGGTGGAATTTCTTTTGATTTGCTACAGGAAAAGAAAACTACTGGTATCTATAAAGATAACAGAGTACAAGAGCTTATTGAAGAAATGAAAACACTTAAAAGCCAGATAAAAGAAACAGAAAAGAAGTTAGAAGAGATATAGCATATAATTCAATAAGTAATGACAATCAGTTATAGGTAAGTAAGGATTAAAGTAGTGCCGGAGGCGGGAATCGAACCCGCATGGAGCAAAGCCCCGCTGGATTTTGAATCCAGTGCGTCTACCAATTTCACCACCCCGGCATCATAATGTTTAAGATTTTAAATATACAAAATATTTTTCTGTTATTCAATTTTTTTTGTAGTACTATCTTAATAAAATACATTTTCTCATTTTTAAAACAGAACCGGCTTTTAGAATATAAAAATAAATTCCACTGCTGACTGACTCTCCCAGCTTATTGGTACCATCCCACATAATATTATAGGTACCTCTGGATCTCATATCATTTACCAGAGTTCTTATGTGCTGCCCGCTGGAATTATAAATTGACAAATCAACCGGACTTGTTTTTGGTATTTCAAATTTTATCATGGTTTCTGGATTAAATGGGTTTGGTGTATTCTGATGTAAACTGAAACTTTTGGGGATATCCGCTAAATCTGTATTTATTCCTGTAACAAGTTCTTCCATTACTGCAGTAATTTTTTTGGGAGAGATCATTCTAATGCTGTCAGGATTAGATCCACCGGTTAAATCTCCGTTCCAATAGAGAAAATTAAAGTACTCTGCAGGTTCAATTCTTATAGTAACATAGGTGTCTTCTTCACACCATGTTCCGGGTGGTGCAGGAATTATGTCTCCTCCCTGAGGAGGGTCAACGGAAGTTGAAAGATAATATTGAGTGATAAAATATGCTTTATATGTCTTTTTCTCTGCAATGATAATCTCCTGTTCTCGGTCTCCTTTATTGTCCCAGTGATCATAGTGGTATTTGATATTATCATTTTTATGATATGATTCCGGTGTGCTGATTGTGTGACTGGAACCGGAAATCCAGTTAAATTGATGAGGGGAAATATAAGTGACATTATCAACAGTAATCGGGATGCTATCTGGTTCAGTAGTTATAGTGTATAATCCTTGTATAATAAAATGAGCGCATATTTTTTTGGGATGATCAACAACCATATTTTTAGGATTAATATTTCCGCTGAGATCACCACTCCAATAGGAAAATTCATATTCTGTATCACTTGCAGGAATTGCAGTTACTATTACCTGTTCCCCTTTTTTAACCCATTCATCCCCTGTGTCAAGCTGTATTGATCCAGCCCAGGCAGGAATGGTGGAGGTGGTGATTTTATATTGCAGTTCCCAATTAGCAGTTTCGGTAACAGGATTGTTTATGGTGATGGTGTGAGAATCTTTTTCGCCACTATAGGATCCTATCCCCTTACCGCTCCATCCGGTAAACACAAACTGAGAATCACCCTGCATAGTTATTAGGGTTGGAGTTATGGAGAAATTTGTCTCATCTCCGTCATTATACCATCCTTCACCTTGCGTTTTGCCATGTCCATTATTTTCTATAGTTAAATAGTATTGTGGCTGCCAGTTTGCTGTTACTGTTTTAGGTGAATCCATTATCAGTGAATCTTTTGGACTTGTAATACCTTGGATATCACCTGACCAGTTGAGAAAAACAAAGCGTATTTCATTAGATTCATAATAATATTCATTAACTGAAAATACAGCAGTGGAATCCTGGTTATACCATCCCTCACCCCGGGGATTACCATAGGAAGAGTTTACATCCAAAAAGTACTGAGTGAAAAATTGAGCTGTAAGGGCACTATCTGAGCCCGGTACAGTATACAGCTGATTCTTTTCCGCCTGATTATTCCAGGTGTTAAATCGATAACGCGCGGTTTTACTATAAGATTGAATAGAATCTGAATCAAGAGGATGTTCTGAATCCTCAAGCCAGGTAAAAGTATGGGGAGCAGTGTATGAATAACCGTCAGCAGTAAAATTCAGTCCCGGAGGATCTGTGTAAATGGTAATCTGAATTTTTTTCTTAAAATTGGCAGTTATACTCATAGGAGCTGCTATCGTAACTTTCTCGGAACTGTTCTGACTGGAGAGATCTCCAGACCAGGTGGTAAATTTATATCCTGATGCTGCCGAGGCATTTAATTCAACCGAGCTTTGTTCTGTATACCAGCCGCCGGGTGGAGAAGGAGTAATATCTCCGCCAGTAACAGGCTGTTCAGAAAGAGAAAGATAATGCTGGGTAACCCAATGAGCAATAATGGTTTTGGCATCATCCATAAGAATGGAACCGGAAGTAGTGGTATCGGCACAGTCCCCACTCCAGTGATCAAAAATATATTTAGTCAGCTCATCCTGAATGGGTGAGGTAAGAGAGAAAGAGGCCTCTGTACCGGTATCATACCATCCTTGTCCATGGGGATTGCCATGGAGGGAACTGATGTGTAGGTAATACTGGGTATTCCAGGAAGCAGTAATAGTTTTGGGCCTGTCCATGGTTACGGATCCGGAAGGGTCTGTTCCACTGTAATCACCTCCCCAGCTAATGAACTGATAACGGGTAGTGTTGTTGACATCAGGAGTGTTAACTGAAAAGGATGCATCCTGATTCTCATTATACCACCCTTCTCCCTGGGGCTCTCCATGAGGAGTATCTATGGATAGATAATGTTGTTTGGTGAAATTAATGGTTAACTCATCATTTGTTTCCGGCACTGTATAGTTGCGGATTTCTTGTGCCTCATCACTCCAGGAAGAAAAAACGTAGCGACTCCCTTGGCTGGAAGATTGAGGAGATTTAGGTTTTAATTCATGTCTAAGTTTTTCGGTCCAGGTAAAAGTATGGGGAGCTGTATACAAGGTATTATCAGCATAAAAATCCAATCCTTGCGGTTCAGTGTTAATAGTAATCTGTACCTTTTTACCAAAGTTGGCCTGAACAGTTTTGGGCTTGGTCATAGAGGTGATAAAAGGATTATCATTACCAGAAATATCGCCAGTCCACCAGATGAATTCGTAGCCACTGTTAGCAGTAGCACTGACAGTTGTGTTGCTGTCAGCATTAATCCATTCCCCGGGAGGAGGGGGAGTGATGGTGCCGCCGGAAGCCGGTTCTATATCGGTGAAGAGATAATACTGGGTTAACCAGATAGCGGTAACTGTTTTAGTTGTGTCCATGATTATGGATCCGGAAGTGGAGGTTCCGGTATAATCTCCGGTCCAGTTCTGGAAAATATATTTAATAGAATCAGTTTGTTCTGGTGATGTAAGTGAAAAAGAGGCAGTGCTTTGCTTATTATACCAGCCTTCTCCCTGAGGATTGCCATGTGAAGAAATAACATTTAGATAGAACTGAACCAGCCAGTTTGCATTAATTGTCTTAGGGCTGTCCATAACTATAGAACCTGATGGTTCAGTTGAATATAAATCACCTGACCAATTCTGGAAAATATATTTTGTTTTTCCTTGTGTAATCGGTGTAATGACAGAAAATTCAGCACTTGTATTTTTATCATACCAATTTTCACCTTGAGGATTTCCATGGTTAGAGTTTATATCAAGATAATATTGCTCATTCAGATATCCTGTTAAAGTATCAGGGAGATCCACAGTATAGGTATGAGAGCGATTTTCTTCATTACTCCAGGAATTAAAAACAAATCGTTCTCCATTTAATTCATTTTGGGGAGTAGGCATTAAAACCTGATGTTCGGACTCCTTAAACCATTCAAAAGTGTGAGGTGTGGTGTATGATTCACCATCAACTATAATTTCAAATCCTTCAGGTTCAGAGGTAATAATGATTTTATATTTTGGATAACTTGTATAACTGCCTGGTGAATAATAATTCCAGTTCTGTTTTAAGCGTTTGTAGAGAGGATCTTCCCATTTACTTACTTCCGGGTATTGATTGGGGTTGTTATTATAGAAAATTTTAATTACTGGATTGTTGCTTGAAATATCACAGCTAATCAGTTCTTCTCTGCTGTCTCCGGCAACATCTGCTACATAAATAAAGTCTGACTGAATAGAAGCATCTCTGCTAAGGGTGGTCCAAATAGAATCTCCGGTAACAGCATCAAAAATTCCGGCGTTTCTTGTATCATGACGGGATTGAGCTGCAATATAATCCTTTCCATCTCCAGACCAGTCAATCGTCCATATCATCTCCAGACCGTTTGCATTTCCTCCATATTGTTCAGAATTAAAGCCTTCGGGCAGAGTGGTTTCAGTCCCATAGTGAGCGAATAGATTTCCAAAAGTATCATAAACCCAGGGATGCTGTCCTGTTCCTCTTCTATGAGAATCATCATAGTTAAAACGGGAACGGTTCCATATTTCCACATCAGTTTTTTCAGGATCAAAGTTACCAGCAGCAATGTTTTGCGGTTCCCGGCGGGGGCTGTTTCTAAATAACCCTGTTTCTCTTCTCCATAAAATATTGTCACCGGAAAACATTACAGTATGCCATTCATTTTGTAATTGCGCATTATGAAGATGATCTTCCTGAATTAAAACCCATTCTAATCCGGGACGTTTTTTACGAAAATCTCCTATTGAGATAGCATCTATATGATCAATATAGACTCCAGAGGCAGCATCGATCCATTTTCTCCATATATCAAAATATCCTGGATCTATTACATTACCATTTTCATCTACTACTGTAGCACCAATCACCTCATCCCGTCCATCCAGATCAATATCTGCACACAGGGGAGCATTATGTGCACATCCGAAATATCCTTCATAGGTGGCACTAAAGAAAGGGTGCACGGCAGTACGTATATTATCATCTTGTTCTAATCTCCATAATTCTTGCCTGTTTTTCAGATCATAAGCAATGAGAGTACGGTTAATATAGTAACGCTGGTCACCTTCCGGATGTTTATCAATAGTCTGAACAATGGCATCATGGTCACCATTGCCTTGAAGGTTAACCACTACAATATGTCCGAGGATCTGGGTTTCTCTGATGGTAACAGATATGGTGTTTTTTAAAACACCACTGTTGCCGTTGAATATGTAGATTTTGGATGTATCTATAGCAACTATTTCAACTGAACCATCCGCATCAATATCAGCAGCACCATGCTTGGTTCCATGGTTATTAATACCAATACCGGGATAGGCAAGAGGAACACTCCACATAGAATTTCCATAATGATCATATGCATAGAGAGTAGTTTTAGAACGAAAAGTATAATCAAGCAATCCGTCTGCGTTCAGATCCACAGTAAAAAAAGACTGGCCATGCACTGTATCCGGAATTGTAAACTGGAAAGGATTGGTTGAATATTCAGGGAATTGGGCAAATACAAAAGTGATTGTCCCCCAAAACAGGATAATTAAAAGAGAAAAATATGTTTTTTTAAGGCCCATTGAAAATTACCCCCTTAACATTTTATTTTAAAAATAGTAATTTTTTTATTTTAATTGTATTGTCATTTTTCAGGATGTAGTAATAAATTCCACTACTCACCAAATTCCCCCAGTCGTCTTTTCCATCCCAGCTTATTTTATGTGTCCCGGCAACTTGGTACTTATCGAGCAATATTCTCAGGGTTTGCCCTTGAGTATTACATATTCTAAGGTTGATATAACCAGAAACAGGAATTTGGTATTCGATTGTTGTTTCTGGATTAAACGGATTGGGATAATTTTGTTTTAGTAAAAATTTGTCAGGAGTATCAGGGTTTTCCTGAATTCCTGTGGATTTATCAAAATGGGCAATTACACTTTTTGATTTATCCATAGTTGTAGAAACTGGATTTTTGGTAGTATTAATATTTCCTGTCCAATATGCGAAAATGTATCCTTCGGAAGGATTAGCGTTTATAGTTACTTCCACTCCCTGGTTAAACCAGCTGCCGGGTACAGAAGGTGATAAGGTGCCACCGTCTGAAGGATTAACTTGAGTATGGAGAAAATACTGAGTTTTGAATACTGCTCTATAGGAAGATTGATCCCCCACATTAATTGTATGAGTTGTATCACCCTGATCATTCCAATATTGAAAAATATACTGAGTATCGTTATTTGGCTTATATTTTTTAGATACACTGATTGAATGAGTGGTTCCATAAGGCCAGTAAAAATATTTTGGGGATACGTGATCATTCCCATCTACAGTTATGGGGAGGCCGGAAGGTTCAGTAGTAATAAGTGTTTTTTCGGCTGTATTGAAATTTGCAGTAATTATTTTAGGATTATCAACAAATAGTGTTTCAGGATTTGTTGCACTGACAAGATCTCCACTCCAGGATGCAAAGATATAATTATTTGCAGTATCAGGCACTGCAGTTGCATAAACATTAGTATCTACTTTATGCCAGTTTCCCGGAGGTGTGAATTTTATAGTACCACCCCATTCTGGGTTTACTGATGTTTGAACCAGATATTCCTTAGCCCATACAACAGTTTCAGTGATAGGATTCTTAACAGGTATAGAAACAGAACGTGAATTACCGGTATAAGAACCTTCTCCGGTTCCTTGCCATTTGGAAAAGCTGTAACGCATGGTGCTGTTACTGTAGATGGGGGAGTTGACACCAATTGTTGCAGATGTGTTTTGTGTATACCATCCTCCCCCACTGGTGGTTCCTCGTTCTGAAATCACATCAACATAGTATTGTGTTTCCCAGTTAGTTGTGATAATTTTAGGAGTGTTCATGTATATAGAGGCCAGAGTATCAGTTCCGTAATAATCACCTTCCCATTTATGAAAAACCTTACGGGACTGATCATCCGGGTTTAGATCAATATGTTTGTTAATGCTGATTTGAGCCAGGCTTTCTTTTGTATACCATCCGCTCCCTTTTGGCGATCCGTAGGTTGAGCTGATTTCTAAAAAATAATAGGTTTGGAAATTTGCGGTCAGGGTGTCTTGAATGGTTGGAACGGTGTAAGTATGTTCCCGAGGATTTCCATTACTCCAGGAGGTGAATTCATAATGATGAAGATCATCAGGATCCTGAGGAGAATGTACAGATACTGTATGAGAAGTATGCTGAGTCCACATAAAGGTTTGGGGAGCTGTATATTCGATATTATCGGCAGTAAATTTTAAACCAGTGGGATTAGTATCAATGGTAATTCCGGTTTTTGAGCCAAAAATTGCTTTTATGTGTTTGGGGCTGTCCATAGTAACAGAGGTCGGATTTATTTCATCTTCGATATCTCCTGACCAATGTGAAAAGTAATAGTTATCTTTAGGGGTTGCACTAATATCAACAACTGAGTTTTTGATAAACCAGTCACCCGGAGGAGCAGGGTCAATATAACCTGTATTTTCCGGTTCTGTATTTGTTGATAAAAAGTATTTAGTCTCCCACAATGCTTTTTCAATCATAGGGTTGTTTAAAATAACAGTGTGGCTGTTATTATTTCCAGTATAAGAACCATTTCCGGTTCCTCTCCATTTGATAAAAGTATGTTTGATTGTATCTCCTAAGGTCTGAACAATCGGGGTTACAGAAAAATTCACCTGTGAACCTTCCGGATACCACCCCTGTCCTGAGGTAGTTCCATAGTCTGAGATAAGTTCTATGAAATATTCAGTATCCCAGACAGCAGTAATAGTTGTTGGTTGATTGATTATTATCGAATCGGTGTTAGAATGTCCGGAAAAATCACCCGTCCATCTATTAAACATTTTTTTTGTAAAACCCTGAATATCGAGTTCATCAACAGAAAATCCGGCTTTTGTATCTTGATAGTACCATCCTTCTCCTTGTGGAGTACCGTAATCAGAATCAATGGTTAAATAGTACTGTAGATTATAATCTGCAGTAATAGCAGTATTATTCTCAGGAACAGTAAATATATGTTCTCTTGATCCTCCGTCACTCCATTGATTATATTCATATCTAATGCCGGAATCAACCTGGTTTAATGAATCTGCTGTAATGATATGGGTTGTATTCTCTGCCCAGGAAAATGTTTGAGGAGCAGTATATTTTTCCTTGTCTGCATAAAAAGTTAATCCAGTTGGATTTGTATTGATAGTCACCTCAATTATGCGGGAGAAATGTGCTGTTGCAGAAGTTGGGGAGGTTATTTTTTTTGTAGTCGGATTATTGGTTCCTAAGACGTCTCCTGTCCAAAAAAGGAATTTATAAGAATCTGCAGGTAAGGCATTGATTTTAGCTTCTGCATTTTCATTGTACCAATTTCCAGGCGGGGCAGGATCTATATCTCCTCCGTTAACAGGATTTACCTGAGTAGAAAGAAAATATTGTAAGGTCCACTTTACTTTTTCAATTATGGGATGATTCATTACCAGGGTGTGAGATTGATCATCTCCGGAATAAGAGCCAGTACCTGTTCCTTCCCAGCCTGAGAAGATATAACGAGTTAGCTCCTCTTCCGGAACAACGGCCATTTTTACAGAAAATACAGCAGTCTGACCGTTATCATACCAGCCTTCACCTGTGACCTCACCATGTCCAGAATTTCTTACAGTAAGATAATACTGGGTTTTCCAGCTTGCATGTATCGTTTTTGGACTATTCATGTATATTGAACCAGATGGTTTTGAAGCAGAGTAATCTCCACTCCAACCAGTAAAAAGATATCTGGTGCCACCTTGTAGATCCGGATCAGTAACTGAGAAATCCACATAAGAATTGGCATCATACCAACCAGTTCCCTTGGGGTAGCCATGTTCAGAATCTACAGTAAGATGATATTGTTTTTTTAAGGAACAGGTGAGGATTTCATTCTGATTTGAAACCATATACATTTGAGTTTTTTCTGCCCCGTTACTCCAGGAATCAAAAATATACCTGGTATCTTTAACAGTATAGACTGGTGATTTAACTGATATAGTATGTATGGTTTTTTCTACCCATTCGAAGCTCTGGGGAGCAGTATATTCTACATCATCAACGATTATGATTTGATTTGAAGGCGTTGTTCTGATGGTAACATCAACAATTTTAAGGAATTCAGCGGTTATGTCCATGGGTTTTGTCATATTTATAGAAGTTGGATTTTCATTAGTTTCAATATCCCCATTCCATTCTGAGAATAAATAATTTACTGCTGGAGATGCTGATAATTGGATTTCCTGGGTTTCATCTACCCATAGACCTGGTGGACTGGGTGTGGTATTACCTCCTGTAACCGGATTTTTTCCCAGAGTGAGATAATATTGTGTATTCCATTCAGCATTAATCGTTTTGGAAGTATCCATTAATATAGATGCATTGGAGCTTTGACCTGTATAATCTCCGGTCCAGTTCTGGAAAATATATTTGGTTTTTCCTTTAACATCAGGGGTGGTGACAGAAAAGCTGGCCCATGAGTTTTTGCTATACCATCCCTGTCCCCGGGGATTACCATAAGATGAATTTATAGTCAGATAATGTTCAATGTCCCAATTAGCTGTTAGACTTTTGGGGGTATCCATAGAAATAACCAGACTGGTATCAGTACTGTATTTATCTCCTGACCAGTTGGTGAATAAATATTTGTTGTTTTGTTCGATATCCCTGGAATCAATGGAAACACGAACATTATCATGTATATCATACCAACCTTCTCCCTGAGGATTGCCGTGAGAAGAATTTAATTCAAGTAAATATTTGGTTTCGAATGATGCTTTAAGAGTATCATCAGTATTTCCAACTATATAATTTTGGTTATGCTCCCCTCCGTTACTCCAGGATATAAAAATATTTTTTATCATATCTTCTTTAAATTGAACAGAATCTAGTAGTATTATATGAGAACTTTCTTGTTCCCATCTAAAATTTTTGGAATTGTTATATGTTTTTCCGTCAACTGTATAATCTAAACCAGAAGGTGATGTTTTAATTAAGATTTGATGGAAAGGTTTATAAAGGGTGGTAGTACCGGCACTATCATAAGGTTGTGATGATAATCTTACAGTGTCGGCAGCGGAAGATATTTTATCGTCATTAAATTTTATAATAAGATAATCACCTGGATACCAGGCAGAATTAAACTCAGCGCATTGGATATACCATTGACCAGATGTTTGATAATAGCCGCAATTATCACTTGAAGCTGTAAGAGAATCAGATGGACGGGTTTTGATATAAGCATTGAAATTGATTGAATCAGGTATTTCATTGTTTGAATATTGAAGATTACCATAAACAGTATGGGGGACCTGGGTAAAAGATTCTATAGAACAAAGTGATAACAGTAGAAATACTATAGAAAAAATGAAAAAATTTAGGTTAATTTTTTGCATAAAAATACTTATTTAATTAAGATTATTTTTTTTGTATTTATTGAATTTTTACTCATCAATTGTACAATATACACACCAGATGAAACGACTTGTCCATTATTATTCTCAGCATTCCATTTAACATGATGTGACCCCGCAGAATGATATTTATCTGTTAATGTCTTGATCAGTTTTCCATTGATATTATATACTTTTATATTAATATGGCTTTCCTGGCTGATCTTATATTCAATGTCTGTAATTTGATTGAAAGGATTTGGATGATTTTGTACTAATTGATATATTGATTTTTTTGTTGTTACAATATTAAATGAGTCTATAGGTTTGTAGGTTAATGCAATTTCTATGTGTTTGATTAAATTGAAATGTATGTCATAGAAATCAATGTTCAATATATCATCTGCTTTCCATTTGGAGGGGAAGGTAGCACATTGAATAATCCAATGTTTGTTATTTAGGCTACAACCGGGTGATGTTTCATCAAGTTTTTCTACAGGGCGTGAATCAATAAAGGCAGTAAAATGACGAATATCCGATTCATTAAGAGAGAGTTTGCCATAAACTGTATGTGGTGCATCGCTGCCATTATCCACGGTATTGTATTGATTGGCAGGATTAATTTTTTTTGTAATTATATTTTCTGGCCAGATAGTTTCTGCAATAACACTTATATGGTAGGGTAATCCTGCTTTTACTTCGAAATTAGTTTGATTTACTCCTGGTATATACTGTTCGTATGCCTGTATGGAATTATTCCATTGTGCTACATTATCACAATTGGGAATAGCTTCCATCAATTCAGCTGCAGTTTTTATTTCTGTTTTATCAAGAGGAAGCATTATTTCATTGAAATTTGTTGTTTGGGTGGTGGTTAGTTGATAAGTCCTATTTGCTACTTTTCCTAAAAGGCTTATAAGTCTGTTATTTTTAGCATTTGCATGAAATGGTGTTCCTCGATGAATATAAAAATTTGAAAAATCAAGATCAGGTACATATTGTTTATAACCCTGAGTTGATACATCCCAAAGAGCAATTGAATTGATAGTATTGATTTCGTCCATTAAATTTTTTGCTGAAACAGAATCACTTGAAAAAATTGGTAAAGCAATTTCATTAAAATCAGTAGCACTCGTTGTAATTAGCTGAAAATCATATTCCCCGTAAACATCAGAGGATTCAGAGATCATGCCATGCATATCTTTTGCTTTTATTGTATAAAAAATATTACTATTAGGATTCTCAATATAGTTGGTTACTAGTGAATCTGAATATTGAGTGTCCATTGATATTGAAATTGTATCAGTTTTTCCGTGAGGAAAAGTGACTGAAGATGATTTAAGTATAATATATTCCTTAGTGAAAACTGGTTTGTTTTCTATGTCTAATTTTACAGGATCCCAGTTAAGAATTAATTTACCCTCATCATTAATTATTTGAATATTTGATACCTTTTTAGGTGATGTAATATTTCGGAAAAGTATTTTTTCCATTAAAGCAGCGCCAACTCCATAATAAAAGTTGCTTCTTACATATCTGGATACATAATAATCATAATCGCCTACAATTGTACCTGCTGATATTTGTTTAATGTCTACTTTACCTTGTCGATTAAAAGAGATTCTTGACTGTAAACCCTGGTCTCCTAAATCTGCAGAAGATTGATATTCCGAGGGTAGATATCCATTATTTATACCTTTTTGTATGCTGTAGGTAAACATAAGAGATGCTGAAGTTTCTTGATAGTTATCTGTCTCTTCAGTTTTATCTATGATTGTAAACCACAGTCCGTTTTTACTATCCTGATATTTTATAATAGTATCAATAAATTCTTGGAACATGTTGATGAAGGTTTGTTTTTTAGGATGAGAATCAGGTAATACCTCAAGAATTTCAAGAAATGTCATTGCTGCCCATCCATTTCCTCTGGCCCAAAAACATGGAGAAGTATGTGTAATATTATCAGACCATTTTGCAGATCCATCTTCGTCCCATCCATGATAAAATAGTTTTGTTTCTGGATCCTGTAATTTATCAGAATGATATAAAAACTGATTGACAGCAAAATCAAAATATTTATCTTCTTGGGTTAATTCACCCATTTTTGCTAAAAAAACACATATCATATATAGTGTGTCAACCCAAAGCTGATCATTATTTGCATGAACTAAGGCATTAGCTGCTCTGGGGCAGGTGTTGAATAAATAATCTGATACGATCAGAGCTGCAGTTAAATATCTTTGATCATTAGTAGTTTTGTATAATTGTGGTAATAATATTGCCGGGATTACAGTATTGACCCACAAATTTTCATTGTAATGGGCTGTTATATTACCATTTTCATCAACGTAAGAATCCACATAATTTTTTATATAATTATAATATTCAGTTTTACCTGTATGCCAGTAAGTTTTCCATATTCCATACATGAGAACACCTTCTCCCCAATTCCAATTGATTTGTGACGGATCAGGATTATTGCTTATATGTGTGTTAGTAATTTCTACTATCCAGTCAATATCACTGGTAGTTGCAGAAAATATTATGGTGTTTGTTATAAGTAGAATATTTATAATGAATATATTAGTTTTCATTCATTGTCTCCAATATGTCAGTCAAAAATCATACATGCTAATTTTTACTCACTATGTATTTTTTTTTACCAGTTAATCTTACTTAAGATTAATTATTTTTCTATAAAATTTTTTCAGCATTTATGTAATTAGCTACATAAATTTAATATTTCTAAATAATTATAAGGATAATTTATTATTTTTTTAAATTCATTGATCCATAATAAAGATCCTTATTATAAATAAAATTTTGTGTTTAATTTTTTATGCAATAATTGAGCCATTATATAAATTTTTAATTTTACTTGACAATGTAAAAAATTATCAGGAAATTATAAAAAGTTTTATTTTAAAAAAATAAACAATAGAGGATAATGTGATTATTGGTGTTACAGGTGGTATTGGATCAGGGAAGAGTTTGTTCAGCAGAGAACTTGAAAAATTGGGAGCTTATGTTATCAGTGCAGATAAAATTGCCCGAGAGTTAGCTGATAAAAATAGAGTTCTTCGTTACAAGCTCAAGGATAACTTCGGTTCTGAAGTATTTGGTGAAGAAGGAAATTTAAAACGAAGAAAACTTGCACAACTGGTATTTTCTGATTCAAAACATTTAAAAAAATTAAATTCAATTTTTTATCCACCTCTCCTCGAAGCAATAAGAAGATGCATTGAAAAAGTTCAGAATAGATATAAGAAAAGTATGATTGTAGTAGATATGGCAATTATTTTTGAAGCAGGAGCTGAATCAATGTTCGATTATATTGTAACTGTCGATGCTCCTTTAGATTTAAGGATTAAATGGCTGAAAAAGGATCGTGGATGGACAAAGAAGGAGATAACGGACCGAATAAATTCACAAATGAAAATTGGAAAAAAAATTAAAAAGAGTAATTTTATTATTGAAAATAATGGGTCTGCTAAAGAACTTGCTTCAAAGGCCTCAAGATTTTTTGATTTAGTCACTCGATGCAATAATGGGGAAAATTGACCATTTTTAAAACAAAAATGGGTGATTTTTGTACTTCAATAAAAGTATACTAATTAAGTAAAAAATGAATAAATTGAGTAAAATTAATATATTAAAATAATGGCGTCTTTGTGGTCTAATTTTTGCTATATGGTACCATGGATAAAATGAGATACTTAATCTCAATTATTCCTTTCCTCATTTCCTCCTTTTTATAGATAGCCGTTGTCTTTTATTAAGACAACGGCTAGCCTCTCGATTTTGTTATCAATATACTTGATTTTAAAATCATAATTTTGTACTTTCAATTATATCAATCATAATATAATTTTGAAAGGATATAAGATGAAAATTCTTAATTATGATGAGCTTGCGCCTCAAGGGATTGATGATAAGGATGCAAAGGGTGTAACTATTCGGTGGTTGATTTCAAAAGAAGATGGCGCTGAAAATTTTGTTATGCGTTTTTTTGAGATTGAGCCTGGAGGAAACACACCTCTTCATAATCACAAACACGAACACGAGGTATTTATTATCGAAGGGGAGGGTGCGGTTTGGAAAGAAGGTAATGAAATTTCGATAAAACCAGGTACAGCAGTATTTATCCCCCCAGATGAAAAACATTGTTTTTTTAACAAAGGCGAGAAACAATTAAAATTTATCTGCTTAATTCCCAATATTAATTAATCTGGAGTATACAATGGAAAAATCTAATTATAAATCTATTGCTTTTGTAGCTATTGTAATAATTTTTTGTGGCTATTTGACATTAAGTTGGGCTGAAGAAGATTTTGTCAGCCCAGAACAGTTTTTTGGTTTTCAACCTGGAGCAGACAGACATTTAATTAATTATGAAGAACTTGTTAGTTATCTAACAAAGCTTGGAAAAAACTCTCCGCGTTTAAAATTAATTAATATAGGGAAATCGCCTTTGGGGAAAAGTATCTACATAGCTTTTATTTCTTCACAAGAAAATATTGGAAATCTGGAGGAATTAAGAGAGATCAACAAGAGACTTGCTCTTGATCCGGATATTCCAGATAATGAAAGAGAAAAACTTATTGAAAAGGGTAAAGTATTTTTTCTTGCCACTTTATCTATGCATTCAGGGGAAGTAGGTCCTTCTCAGTCAGCTCCTTTAATTGCTTATGAGTGGGTTACTACAAATGATCCGGAACAAGTTGAAATGCTCAGCAATGTTGTATATATGATGGTTCCCTGTCATAATCCTGATGGAATGGATATGGTGGTCAATCATTACAGAAAATACAAGAATACAAAATATGAAGGTTCTTCCCTGCCCGGGGTATATCATAAGTATGTAGGCCATGATAATAATCGTGATTTTGTAAATCTCACTCAAAAGGATAACAAAGCCATATCTGATATTTACAGTACAGAGTGGTATCCGCAGGTAATGATCGAAAAACATCAGATGGGTTCTACTGGCCCGCGTTATTTTGTCCCACCTATGCATGATCCTATTGCAGAAAATGTACCGGCAGAATTATGGAACTGGACCTGGATATTCGGCTCGGATATGATTCAGGAGATGACCAAAGAGGGGCTATATGGAGTTGCTCAGCATTATGCTTTTGATGATTACTGGCCCGGATCCACGGAAACCTGTATATGGAAGAATGTGATTGGGATGCTTACTGAATGTGCAAGTGCTAAATATGCCACTCCTGTTTATGTAGAACTCAATGAACTGCAGGTAAGAGGAAAGGGATTGGCTGAGTACAAAAAAAGTATTAATATGCCCCAGCCCTGGCCGGGGGGTAAATGGGGATTAAGTGATATTGTACAGTATGAAATAGTTTCAACCAGGGCCATTATTCACACTGCTTCTCTTCATCGTAAAGAGATATTGGAAGTTAGAAATGATCTGTGTGAAAAAGAGGTTGAACATGGTACTCATATACCCCCTTATTATTATATTCTGCCCTTAGATCAGCATGATACCAGTGAGTTGGTAGCCCTAGTTAATTTGTTGAAGGAACATGGCGTTATGGTATATTCATTATCACAGGATAAAATACTCAGAAACAGAGTACATAAAAAGGGAGATATTGTTATTCCTCTGGCTCAAGCATTTCGGCCCTTTATAAAGGAGGTTATGGAAAAGCAGATTTATCCGGAAAGACACTATACACCTGGTGGAAAGATGATACGTCCATATGATATTACCAGCTGGTCTTTACCTCTGCATCGAGGAGTAGAATCATATGAGATCATTTGTAGAGATAAGCAGTTAGAAGCAGCATTAACCTTAATTGATGAAGAATTTACCGTGAAAAAAGAAATTCCGGATAATTATATAGCAGTTGTACTCAAAGTTAACAATAATGAAAGTTTTAAAACAGCCTTTCAGGCTGAGCAAAATGGATTGGATGTCTGGAGGTTGGAAGATTCTATAGAAACAGAAGATACTACAATTCCCAAGGGTAGTTTTTTAATCTATAGGACTAAGAGTAATCATAAAAAAGTAAATAGTATTATAAAGAATCTGAAGGTTCCACCAGTGTATGTTAAAAAATCATTTGAATTTCAGATGAGAGAATTGAGTTTACCCAGAATAGGGTTAGTTGAGTCGTTTTTTCATGATATGGATGCAGGTTGGACCCGGTATGTTTTGGATAGTTACTCTATTCCATATACTGTAGTTCATCCCGGAGAGTTTAAAGAAACTGATTTTTTCAAAAAATTTGAAGTAGTGATTTTCCCTGATGAGAATAAATCAGTCTTAATGAAAGGCAGACAGGAATATGGTCAGAGAGAATATATAAGCAGTTATCCACCCGAATTTACAAAAGGAATTGGTAAAGAGGGAATGGAGAAATTACTGATATTTTTGGAAAAAGGAGGAACGATAATTTCCTGGGGCAGGTCTTCTGGTTTATTTTTGGGGATTCTTTCGATTAATGGAAAAAAGGATGAAAAAGAGGAGTTTCAGCTTCCGGTCCGGGACATTTCAGAAGAACTTGATAAGGAAGGCCTGCAATGTCCGGGATCTTTAATGAGAGTATTATTACATGATCAACATCCTATTACTCTGGGGATGAAGAAAGAAGTCGGGATATTTTTTCGGGGAAGACCTGTTTTTGAAACTTCAGTTCCTCAATGGGATATGGATCGCCGGGTAATTGCCAGATTTCCGGAAAGGGATATTTTGCTTAGCGGTTATTGTAACAATGAAAAGTTACTGGCAAACAAAACTGCACTTGTGTGGTTGAAAAAAGGCAAAGGACAGCTTGTTTTATTCGGATTCAGCCCTCAGTTTCGGGGTTCAACCCAGGGTTGTTTTAAGCTTCTTTTTAATGCAATACTGTTACCAGGATTAAAATAGAGTTTGATATTTAACAAAGAAAGGTGTAATATTATGTGTTCAGTGAATAAATGTATGTTAGTTTTATTAGGATTATTTATGTTATATGGATGTTCTAAGGAATCTGTGCATGAAAAAGTATTAACCGTAGATACCCATGTTGATACTCCCTATATGTTAACCAGATCAGACTGGAATATTGGTGAGCCCCATACACCTGATATCAACAGAGTGGATTTTCCCCGTATGAAAGAGGGGGGACTAGATGCGATTTTTTTTGCAGTTTTTATAGGCCAGGGACCAAGGACTCCTGAAGGAAACCAAGATGCCAAAGAGCAGGCTTTAAATCTTTTTGATCTTATCAAGAAAGCTGTAAAAAACAATCCTGAGCAGGCTGAATTAGCCTATACCCCTGATGATGCCTATGAAATTGAAAAAAAGGGGAAAAGGGCTGTCTACATCGGTATAGAAAATGGTTATCCTATTGGAAAAGATATATTACAAATAGAAAAGTTTTATCATATGGGAGCCAGGTATATTACTTTGTGTCATACCAGGAATAATGATATTTGTGATTCCTCGACAGATACACCGGAACATCATGGATTGAGTGAATTTGGAGAAAAAGTGGTTCATGAAATGAACAGATTGGGTATAATGATAGATGTATCCCATATTTCTGACAAGTCATTTTATGATGTTATTAGCTTTTCTAAAGCACCTGTTATTGCTTCTCATTCATGCGCAAGAGCAATTTGCAACAGTTCCAGGAATCTTAATGATGATATGTTAAAAAAATTAGCAGAAAATAATGGAGTTATTCAGATATGCATGGTTCCCAGTTATGTCAAAGAAATAAAACCTGATCCGGCAAGAGAAGAAGCACTTACAAAGTTACGAGAGAAGTACGACAGGTTTTCTGAATTATCAGAAGAAGAACGAGAAAAGGCTCACAGTGAATGGGATGCTGTAAATAAGAAATATCCCCCTTCTCTTCCGTCCATCTCAGATTTTGTTGATCATATCGATCATATTGTTAAGGTTGTGGGGATTGAGCATGTAGGTATTGGAAGTGATTTTGATGGGGGTAGACAGATGATGACACGGGATGCGGATCAGCTGGGTACGATGGCAGAGACGGACCTAGAGAGCGAGGGGAAGAAGAGCTGATGAGTCCGCCGATGCAACCCAACGGTGGTGGTAGTGATGATACTTGTGCATTGGGAAGCTATTTTAGTTACGATACATGCTTATCATATAATGGAGGGGATGTGGAATATTGTGATTGTCATTGCCTTAACCTCGGTTGTGACGATGACGATGACGGGGATGTAGATTGGGGCGAGTACGAATTCGAATACCTAGAAACTAGCGGGGGTACCAAATATGGTTGGAAATTAGAGATGGATAGTCAAGCAGCAGGTTGGGTATCTATGGGGTTAGGGGCATCTGCAGTTGCGTCTGCTTGGAATATAGTTTCCGCAGTAATACTAGGTATTGCAGCAGTTGCTCTACAAGGATGTGTTCAGCTAGGTCGTGGATTTGGTATTTATAACTATTTCTATGCTCAGAATGTTTATTGGTGCCCTTCATACTAACTTTAAATGATGCATGTATATCAAGGAGAATATAAAGATGGAAACAATATTTGGTGATCCAATATCCTGGGCTGAGGGAATCGAGTCTAAACTAAATTTTGCAATAATTGTTTTTGCTCATATTATCGTAGGTATAATAATAACAACCATATATATTATACAACGGAACTATTTTAGTATTTTACCCATTGTACTTTTTACAACATTATTTCCCGTTATGTATCTATACTGTATTAGAAGACTTTTAAAGATAGTCAAATATGAGAAATATAGAGGTGATCTGAAGAGTGAGAAGTGAACAGAATGAAGGTGATCGTATGCTAGGTACAAGTGAAGAGGATTGGATAGGTTTAATCGATCACATTAATGAGTACAAAGAAGAAGAGCTGATGAGTCCGCCGATGCAACCCAACGGCGGCGGTGGCTGGAGTGACACTTGTCCATACGGAGTATATTTAACTTACGATGAATGTTTACAAAATAATGGATGGGATGAGGAATATTGTTCTTGTGTCTGTGATTACAGCGGCAGTTGTGGCGGCCTATGTGAATTAACTGATGAATATTGGGATTGTGTAGATGAACAAACAAGCCATCCTGTTTATTATGCGAGTATAATTATAGGTTGTGGAGTTGGTTGTATAGTGACAGATCCTGGATGGCCGTTATGTGTTAAAGGATGCATAATAGGTGCTTCTGTTGCACCGGTAGCCGTGTACACAGGCTGTTTATTTGTTGAAGGTGCTTATGAATGTTAAAACTTGAACGACATATACAAAAACTAATAGTGTCTTTTATAATATCCATACACCATATTAGCTTGTATATTCTAGTTAGAATTGATGTATTATCTATGCCTAGAAACTGGAGATATACCTTTCTACCTTTATATGTTGGTTTTACTGTAATCGCCATTATTACGTTCTATCAGGGAATCTCAGGATTCAATCAAAAAGACATATAATGATCGGATAACGAGGTGAGAACGAAGTGTCCAGTGTATTTAGTATGAGCAGATACACATACGTGCAGAAAACTCCGACGGATGACAAATGCATGCAAGATGAGTTAGATGAGATCGAAGAGCTGATGAGTTCGCCACCGATGCAACCCAACGGCGGCGGTGGTGGTAGTGTAGGCGACACTTGCCCTGATGAATGGAGTTACGATAGCTGGGATGAGTGTAGGTGGTACCATGATGTTGATACATGTGCAGACCTTTGTTTTGGTGAGTATGAAGAAGCTGGTATGAGTTGTGAGGCCAAAGTAGGCCTTCTTTGTGCAGATGTACGTATGCGCAAAACGAAGTATGTGGATAATATAGGATGTGTGGTGTGATATGAAGATATCAAAAAGAACAAAGTTTCTTGCGATATTTATATTTGGTTGGAATATAGGTATTTTTATTGCCTCATCGATATCCCACCGAGATTTACATTTTCCACTATCAATGATGATTGGTGGAACCATTGGCGCTGTGATAATGTATATATTAGGTGTAGATAAAATGATAAAAAAACATAAAAATGATTGATATACAGATTTTAAAAACAATGATATAAAAATAATATAAATGAAGCATCTGATAGAAAGTGAAGTCGTTAATACCGTGCAGAACGAATATGATGATGAGAACATGCTGTAAGGTCTGATGATAAAACTTACAGCTACGACAAAATAAGAAGAACATGCTCACCGATCATCCTATAAGCATCGAAGTGAACGGTACAAAATATTAGTACTTATACAATTGCCAAGGCAGCGTTACTGAACTGATCAACTCAGATGAAGAAGTAGTCAATCAATACAGATACACCCCATTCGGCAGTCCCAGATTGAAAGTAGAAAGCGTGTACAACCCATATCAGTACACCGGAAGAAGATTGGACGAGGAATCCTGTCAGTACTACCACCGAGCTAGGATGTACTCGCCTACGGAGAACGAGTTCATCAGCAGCGATTTTTCGGGATTCTTATGGACTCCCAGTAGATCCCATGGGATTAGAAGAGGGACCGAACATGTACACTTACGCAGGGAACGATCTGGCGAATCACAGGGATCCAAGCGGGTGTATGTATGTTTCCTTGAACTTGAGCTGTTCTGTCAAATCTCCGATATCACTAAATTCTTGAAAGTTGACAGACTCCATAAAACGAAAACATAAACTATAATTGTTATTTGTATTATGGAGGTGAGCATGTCTGAAACAGACGTATCACCATCTTTGATGATATTGGAAGTGATCGGCGTTACCATCATGGCCTTGCTCCTATCTTTGGCGATGGGTGTCGTTTTTATCGTGTCATTGGTTGTGTTGGGATATGGAGTCGATTCAACTTTCGCACTCGGCGGCGCTACAGTTTTTGGTCAAGTGGGATTCCTGATAGTAGCATATATCTACATACGTCGTCGGAAAGTGACTGTCCCATTTGAGGCACCATCTCGATCAGATCTGTTTCACATCGGAGGAGGGATAGTTATCGCGCTGGCTACTGCAATTGGATTTTCCCAGTTGCTGTTATACTTCGATCTTATGCCGGAATCCGTTCTCGAAGAGATCGCTGAGACCAGTCCGATATTTTTGATAGTTCTAGCGATACTGTCTGTAGTACTAATTGCCCCGGCTGAGGAGCTTTTATTCAGAGGGGCCATCCAAGGCAAACTCCGTGAACATTTTACTCCAATCCCTGCGATCACAACTGCAAGCCTTTTATTTGGTTCCCTCCATTTTCTCAACTACGGTGGAGATATCCTTCCAATAATACTGTCGACATTACTTATCGTCGTCATCGGTGGGATAATGGGTTGGTTGTATGAACGTACGAACAACATCGTGGTTCCGATCCTGGTTCACGGGATATACAATTTCGTATTACTGGTGCCCAACTATTTTGAGATGGTATAGGTGTAAATACAGAAAGGAATTTACAGATAAGTATTCAGGTGGTTCACAAAATCAATAAATATACGATAATCATCTTTCGTTCTAGAGGTTAGAGAGGAATATGGATGGAAAAACCCTTGCAGATTTTGCTGTAGAGTATGGTCAATCTTTAGAGGCTGATTATGTAGAAGCTAGGTTCGTAACCTCCATGAACGAGAACTATTTTGCTAGGAATGGTAAGTTTTTAAGTATTCAGGAAAAACCCATCAGAGGGTTAGGTATAAGGGTTCTTGTGGACGGATGTGTCGGTTTCGGATCTGTGGATGTTTTGACCAAAGATGAGGTCAAAGATAGGATCGAATCGATCTCTAAGATGGCAGGACTTAGTAAAAGAGAAATACCTATCGAATTTTCAAAAGAGAAAACAGTTCAAGACAATTGGAGCGTCCCGGTTGAAGTTCCTTTCGAGGATATATCTAGGGAAGAGAAACAAGATTATGTAAAACGTTTAGATAAAAGGGTCAAAGAAGCAGGTTCTAAAAAATTTTCGTTCAGGAACAGGATAAAGAACAGGATATTCTTCCTCCACACAAACTCCATGGATAAGTACATAGTCAACTCGGAGGGTTCTAAAATAAAATCCGACGAATCGTTCATATCACTATTTACTATACTTAACGCGAAGGTCAAAGATTCTAGTGAGCAGAGGATGTTAGGTTTAGGTGGAAGTGCGGGATGGGAATGGCTCAAAGAGGAAAACGTGCATGACTTAGTAGGCAGGGAAAGTGAAAAACTTGTCAAAACCGTAGAAAATGCCCAGAATATCCCTTTCAACGAAGATATTGACGTGGTAGTGGGACCCGAAGTCTCCGGGATAATGGCACATGAGAATGTAGGACATCCCAGTGAGGGCGATAGGATAATCGGTCGAGAAGAGGCACAGGCGGGAGGATCATTTTACGATGAATTTTTTGGTATCGATAACAAAGATCCAGTAGATCTAAACCAGTCTGAGATCAAATTGGGAAGCGAAGATGTGTCAGTCATAGACGATCCTACTATCGATCAAAGTCCGGGTTTCTATATCTACGACGACGAATGCGTCGAAGCCCGAAGTAGATACCTGATCAAGAACGGGCGGTTGAACGAACTCCTTCTTAACCGTGAGTTCGCTTCTAGATTCGGTACCCGTTCCAACGGTGCTGCTCGTTCCTCCTCATATAGTAGAGAACCCATTCCAAGGATGTCGAACACTTTCTTTGAACCCGGAGACCACACTAAAGAAGAGCTAGTAGAAGATATCGAAAAGGGTCTGCTTATCGAGAGTTTCACCGAGTGGAACATAGATGATAGACGGTACCACAGTAAATACGTAGGATTGGAAGCATATCTAATACGGAACGGAGAGGTCACTGACCAGATGGTCAAGCGCCCCGCACTAGAACTTACAACTCCAGCACTCCTAAAAAGCATAGAGGGTGTTTCAAAAGACTACGAATCCAGGATGAACTTCTGCGGTAAGAGCGATCCCATGCAGCCGGTGAGCGTTTCCACTGGGGGACCTTATCTGAGGATCAGAAACGTGAGGGTGGGGTGATAGTTATGGTAGGAGAAATTTTTGATGAGGAATTGTTGCAGGTCGGAGTTGAAACCGCTTTGAAGGCGGGAGCCGATGAAGCCATAGTTAAACTGGTAGATCAGAAAAAACATCAGATCAGATTTTCAAATTCTTCTATCGATGTGAATAAAGAATGGAGCAGTTACTACATAGATGTATTATTCACTAAAAAACCACGCCTTTCTCTAACGGGAAAGATCAACACACTCACAATCCAGGACCCGGATCCAGAGAAAATAAGAAAGAACGTTCCAAAACACGTCAGTCTTCTGGATCATTTACCGAAGAACAAGCTATACTGGGGTATGGACGATCGATCTTATAGCTCTTATCGTTCTTTGAATATATATGATGATAGGGTAGAGGGTTTTCATGAAAAAGGGCCAGATCTAGTAAGGAAGACTATCGATTCAGCTCTACAGAGTGGAGCTGACGGTGTTTCAGGTGTACTGCACTCAGCAGCTACCAAGACCGGTGTTCTAACCAGTTATGGGAACGGAGGAACGTACAGGTCTTCTTTTTGTCGAGGAACTGTCAGGGCATTTCATCGAGAGGGCGGTAGTGGACAAGGTTTGATAGTAGCTAGAGATCTTTCTGGCATAGATGAAAGGTTTCGAAAAGGTGGTGGGAAAGCAGGGAGATTGGCCAAGAAGAGTGCAGGGGCTGAAGAGGGAAAACCTGGGACTTATGATGTGATAATGGCTCCGACCGTAGGTGCTAATATCTTTGGTAATCTTCTCAATGGGACCAATCCTATAATGATGATAGCCGGTATGAGCCCTCTTAAAGGTAAGATGAACGACAAGATCGGCCCTGAAAATTTGACTGTTATCGAAGACCCCATTTTAGATGAAGGACTGAACAGCAGACCATTCGACGATGAGGGCACTCCTTCAGAAAAAACTGAACTCATCAGAGATGGAGAACTCACCGGATTGATCCATAACACTTCTACAGCTAAATTATGGAAGTTTATAAGTATGCTAAAACTCAGATTCTGGAGAAGGCCAAAGACTACATCGAACTCAAGCTTAACACAACTTGGGATGACCGGTACAGAAGAGGATCCTAGAACACTTATGCCGACTCCTTCAAACTATCGATTCACCCCTGGATCATACAGCTTGGATGAACTCATCTCGACCTCTTCCAGACCGACGATTTTACTTACGTCCAACTGGTATACCAGGTTCACCAATATGAGCGAGGGAGAGTTCTCTACTGTTCCTAGAGACGCTGTATTTTTAGTTCAAAATGGAGAGATAAAGAAACCGATAAGGAATCTTCGGTTGAAAGGCAACCTTTTAGAGATGTTAAAAAATATAGAGGGGATAGGGAAGGGATCGAAGCAGATCCGATGGTGGGAAGTCAACACACCCACTTTCATCCCACATATCAAGATAAAGCACTGTAAGTTCACCAAGGCTAAAGCAAGATAGATGATATTTTAGGACGAGGTGAGGCATTTATTCTATCAATCGAATCTCAACGCTTCCGCCGGTGAGACCTTACTAGCCTTATGGGCACTCGGTATAGCGGTTAGCAGCATAGCGACATATGCTATCACACCTATCGTCAAGATCGAAATCCACGGTATGGAGAATTCCCAGCCCATAGGTTTGAACCCGTCGTACCACAGCAGCCATCCGATAGCTATACCCAAGCTAGAACCCAACACTATACCAACAATAGTTATGAAAGAGTTCTCTATCAAGAAGGCGTACCTGATCATCTTCCTTTTGAACCCGATAGCTCTCATCATACCGATCTCCAACCGCCGTTCGTGTACCGCCCTTAAACTAATAATACCCAAACCAGCGATCCCAACAACTAGACCTAGCCCCATATAACCTGAAAACAGGTCGAAGAACATGTAGGTAGCACTCATAGCATCTCTGATGATCGTTTCGATGACTACGGTCCTGAACCCGTACTGGATGAACTCTCTGTTAAGATCACGGCCAAGCTCATCGGCATCTACGTTCTCTTCAACGCTGAAGAAAAATAGAGAGTTAGAAGTGATATTGAATTCATTTCTTACAGTTCCTTTGGACATGAAATACCCGCTGATCGCATTTTGGTCCATGAAGCCAACGACTTTTTTTTCACGTACTTCATCTTCATGGTCGATGAACTTAACAGTCGATCCCAACTCGATAGTCTCGCCTCCCGGCGGTCCGTATTGATCAGAGGGGGCGTTTGTTATGACCAGCGAGGAATTCGACAAAACAGCATCCCATACTTCATCGTTGGACTCATATTCATCGAGATAGTCAGAGAACCCAAATGTATTATTGCCAACGAAATTATCATCTATACCTATAGCGGATTTCCTACCTATCTCACCATCATTATCTCTCATACGTATATTACCGCGGTAAGCCGAGTCGATATGGTTAAAATCCTCAATATCTAAGTTTTCATTGTTAATTATCTCGCTGTGCATGTCATCGATATATTTATCCTGACCTGTCATACCCATGATCTCATACCCGCCGGATTCTTCTTCGATCATCCTATCTATGTTAGTATCGAAGATACCGACGATCATCCCCATGACTGTTATTGCGAAGATGATCAGAGCGAAGATGAAGATAGTCATACCGGTTCTGAACTTCTCTTTTAATGGGTGGGAAATGGCTGATAGAACTACCGCTTTGAAGCCAGTATCCGACCTGCACAACCTTTCCATCCCACCTGTTAATAGATGACCGTTCAGCATTACTATGAGTACTCCTGCGGTTACCATGAATAGACCAGAAAGTATGAACATCTCTAATCCAGAGGTGTATCCCTCGAAGAATTCTAATGTGTCCAGTGGAACGAGCCACCAGACCAGCAAGAACACCCCTACACCAGTATAAGCGGCTCTATCTCCCACCCATCTTCTAGCGACCGTTCCGATACCGATTATTATGAGAGAAATGCCAGTTACGGGTAACCAAAACTGATCCACACCTGTTCCCATTATCGTTAAAAGAACTCCAAGGATCAACCCCGCGATGGCCATGTAAAAGACCTTTTTGTTTTTCTTAGATACGGGTGGTTCAGGTATATCTCTGATAGCTCTAACGATATTCAATTTAGATATCCGGGTAACTGAAAAGAATATCGTGCCCATTGTCAACAAAAATCCGGCAGCGAAGGCCAATATCATGCTTTCTGGGGTGAAAGTAAAATATCCAAGGAGCGATACATCCCCGCCGAATGTAGCGAATATATCTTCGAGTAAGAAGAATATAACATAAGTTAAACCAGCACCGACAAAAACACCTACGAAGGAGGCCGCACCAGCATATATCATACCTTCGTAAGAGAATACCCTACGAAGGTGTCCTCTTTTCATACCTATCGCCCTGCTCATACCCATCTCGGATTTCCTCTCCTCCCCCAGCATAACGAATATGTTAACCGCTAAGATGATACCGGCGATTATAGAGAAGGTACCAAAAATTAAGAAAATATCAGTGAACTGCGATATGTTATCTTTAAAATCCTGCAGTACCTGGTTCTTGTTCCCTTTAGCCTCTAATACGTTATACTCGGGATCTTCCTGCAGAAGATTCTCGATATCCTCAAATATCTGATCGCTGTATTCAATACCGCTTTCTACACCACCTATAGAAGTGACTCTGATGTAGTTTACTTGATTTGGAAGGCTGAAGGCCGTTTGAGCATCAGATAAAGACATGATGATCTTATTGCTTCCACGGAAAGCCGCTCTTCCCTCGTTATCGATCACCTCTTTTACTGTATAGGTCATATCGTTTACTCCATTACCCCCCTCCTCCTGAGATTCTACTGTAAACAATAGTAACTCATCACCTTTCTCAGCCTCTAATTCTTCTGCTAATCGTGTATCTATAAATATCTCTTTTTCTCCAAGCTCAGGTTCGAAACTCTCACCATCTTTGTAAAAACGTCCAAAAGCCTCACCGTCATCAAGATCCATCCCGATAACACGGGTACTCGGTTGAGACAGTCTTGCATCTGGATTTAATACCGGTAGAGAGCCGTGAACTTCACCACTCACTTCATCTACATTATCGATATCAGATATATCTGAACTGAGATTTTTATAAGTGCTGTGCTGTATAGGAACATAATTTCCCTCTACTGTTGTATTGTATACGGTTACGTCCGTCTGCTGCCACTCGCTGTAGATCTCATCCTCAACCATATTGTCCATGGTATCTCCGACACCGAAAGAAGATGAAATGATAGCAGTGGCAATCATCAATCCTAAAATCACTATGACTGTATTGGTCTTCCTGCGGAATATGTTCCTACATCCGATCCTAAATAGAATTTTATGTCTATAAGCATCGAAAAGGACTATACCAACAACTACTGCGATGATACCCAGTAGAAGGACGATCATGCCTTCACCCCTCCTTAATCTGGTCCCGCTGGACAACTCCACTTTCCATGTGAAGTACCCTTTCTGCCCTATCAGCTACTCTGTTCTCATGGGTCACTAGGACCATAGTATGTCCGTTTTTATCGTTCAAGTCGCAGAGTATGTCCATGATCTTATCCGAAGTTTCAGTGTCGAGGTCACCGGTGGGTTCATCGGCCCAGATCATATCAGGCTCGTTGACTATGGCTCTAGCGATGGTTACACGCTGTCTTTCCCCTCCTGATAATGCTGAAGGTCTGTGAGTATATCTATGCCCTAAACCCACCATATCCAGGGCTTTTTCCGCTTTTTCTCTAGCACCTTTTGATTTTCCCGCTAGAAGTAAAGGCAGCTCGACATTTTCCACAGCTGAAAGTACTGGTAATAAATTATAGAATTGGAAGACAAAGCCCATGTTCATAGCCCTCATCTCGGTCTTTTCATTATCAGATAGTGAACTGAGATCCTTTCCTTTCAACCATACTTTGCCTTTGGATATATCATCAAGACCGGATAAGCAGTTCAACAATGTAGTCTTCCCACATCCAGAAGGCCCCATAATAGCGACCATCTCACCTTTTTTGATAGAAAGGTCGACACCACGTAAAGCGTGGACCTTCACTTTTCCTTCATAGAACTTGTGTAATTTCTTTGATCTTATCATTCCGGTCTTCATAGTCTCCGCTTCCATAACGCCGGTAAGATTATGACCTTTATAAATATATTTGTTTTAAGTTTTAGTAAATAGAACAGATCTACATATATTATATATTAAATTGTTACAAGCCTTTTAGATTGTTACATCCATCTGCCAGATCTATCAATCTAAATTTCAGGATTTCAGGAGTTTTCGGCCTTTTTCAATTCTATATCGAACCTCGTTCCACCGAGTTTAGAATCCTTGACTGTAACCTTACCTCCATATCTATTAAGCAGAAGTTCAACTAGGTACAGACCGAGTCCGGTACCCCGTTCCATATCAGAAGTGTATCCCTTACTGAATATATCGTCTTTTTTCTCGTCGGGTATACCTATACCATCGTCTTCGATCTTACAAACCACCCGATCATCCGATTCTTCACATGTTATCTTTATCAAACTTCCCTCAGAAAATTTGATAGAGTTCTCTATGATGTTCGAGAAGACCTCTTTTAATAGTGAACCACCTTGCACATCACTGATATCATCAGGGATGTTTACGGTGAGCTCAAAACCTTTCTCTTCAGATACGTCTTTTAGATCGTTAACAGTTTCGTTTATCATTGGTCGAATATCCAATTTTTTAATATCCTCCTCTTTTGTCCGCCTCAACACTCTGACTTTATCGATAAGTTCTATACTCCCGATTATCCCTTTTTTTGCTCTCTGCAGGTAATCTTCGGCCTTTTCAGGTAGATCAAAATCCGCTTCTAGAAGATATATATATCCCTGGATGATCTGGATCTTGTTACCCACGTCATGTCTGAGAAGAGTGTGTAGAAACTGTTCCCTCTCGCTCATCTCTACCCTTTTAAGAGCTTCTGTAATGTGATTGATCAACAATTCAGCCAATTCGAGATCTTCTTCATCGAATTGATTTGGTTCTTTGGATACTGCCTGAAATATCCCACCTTTGCCGATCGGTACACTTATGGCCGATCTATATTCATCTTTAACTGGTTTTGAATCACCATTTTGCTTTAAATCATCTACTATGTAGGAACTCTGTTCCCGGTAAGTCTTTTTATCCAAACCCCCATCTTCTATGGGTCTGTCCAGGGAACCATTTACTGGCACATTTGAGGAGACGGCTTTTGTTACAAATTTGTCACCTTCTACAGCATCGAAAACACAGATATCGAAGTCCAATATATTTTCAGCAGCTTCGATACCCAGTGAGTATACCTCATCTTTTGTTTGACACAACTCGATTCTAGCTGCCACATCGTGTAGTTTTTTTATCCTGTTTTTCTTTTCCTGTACTATTTTTTCTCTTTTGAGCCTATCTAGGGCTTCTTTAAGATGGGATATGAATAATTTAGCTATCTCTAGATCAGATTCGTCAAAATATCCCACTGTTTTAGATAGTGCCTGGAAAACGCCATAATCTCCGATTGGGATCGTTATACCAGATCTGTATTTTTTTGATTTAGGTTCAACACTCTCAAAATCCCGTATATCCTCTATCAGAAACGCTTTTTTCTCGCTGAAAGATAGACCTACGACTCCCTTGTTGATATCCACAGTATCACCGATCTCTTCTTGAATATTAGATGTGCTCGCTTTAACGATCCCTTTTCCATCCTCCTCTATCAAAATACCAGCCACATCGAATTTGAATATTTCGTCGACAGCGGAGATAGCTATCTGAAA
>JAWODZ010000176.1:0-29165 GCA_046483025.1 bacterium | reverse complement strand
GACAGGTTTTCTGAATTATCAGAAGAAGAACGAGAAAAGGCTCACAGTGAATGGGATGCTGTAAATAAGAAATATCCCCCTTCTCTTCCGTCCATCTCAGATTTTGTTGATCATATCGATCATATTGTTAAGGTTGTGGGGATTGAGCATGTAGGTATTGGAAGTGATTTTGATGGGGGTGGACAGCTGGAAGGGTGTCAGGATGTAAGTGATTATAGTAAAATAACTAAAGAACTCATAAAACGGGATTATACAGAAGAGGAAATTAAAAAAATATGGGGCGGGAATCTAATGCGAGTTTTCCGGAAAGTTGAATCTGTTGCAGAAAATATGAAAAATTAATAAAATGATTTTAATTAAAATAAGATTATTTAATATTTAGATCGGTGGTGTATTACAAACCAATGTATTTTATTTCGTATTAAGGGATGCAATTTGAAAAGGAGATCTAAGTTTTTTAAAAAACAAGTAAATAGATTAATTGCTTTACTCCTATTATATTTCAGGCATGAAAATTGCTTGATTAGATTTTGATAAAAAATAGATATATGATATTTTTACAATGAATTTAGTATATATGTTTAATAATAAAATAAAGTTAAGAAAATTATTATTTTTATCCTTTTTATTTTTCCTTTTTACGGAAGGAAATGGATATTCAGCAGAAGTTACTCTGGCTGTCTTAGATTTTGAAAATAACAGTATATTCAATGCTGAGAATTATGACCCTTTAGAAGCCGGCATAGCGGAGATGATGATATCAGAATTTAATACTATTGAATCCATCAAGATAGTTGAACGTCAAAAGTTACAAGTCATACTTGATGAATTAAAAATGTCTCAATCGGGGTTAGGGCACAATCAATCATTAGAAGCTGGTAGAATAGTAGGAGCTGATTATCTGGTTTTTGGCAGTTTTATTGTTACTATGGAAAATAAAATCAGAATTGATACCCGAATAGTTGAAGTTGAAACAGGGTTGACTCTGAAAGCAGAAGAAATTACAGGGAAAACAAAGAAACTTTTAATTCTTATTCAGAAACTTGGTGAAAAAGTATTACAGGGAACAGATAAAAAGATATTGGAGAATGAAAAAATTACCTTTGTTAAAGGACAAAAATTAAATATTGATGCAGTCATATGGTTTTCAAAAGGTATTGCCTATCGGGATATAGAAAAATATGATCAAGCAAAAAAATGTTTTACTAAAGCATTAGAGATTGAACCAAAATATAAACAGGCAAAAGAAGAAATAAAGCTTTTGTCTAATATACAATAATAATTTGGGAGGTTTATGTGAGGATTTTAAAAATTTCAATTGTATTGTTCTCCCTTTTTTTATTAAGCTGTGCCACCTCCAGATTTCAGGAGGCTGAACAATTAGTGCAAAACAGAGAATATAGGCAAGCACTTAGAGCATATATTACAATGCTTCAACCTCATATGAGAGATGGCAGGAGATATATTTATTATGATGAAGAGATATATACCAGAATTGGTGCATTATTCTGGTATATGGGCAGATATGAGTCAGCATCTAAGATATTGAGGTTGGTATTAAATAAAAATTCGGATTATGGAAAAGCTTTATTCTATTTAGGAATGATTAATGAGAGTATGGATAACAAACAAAGAGCATTGGAGGTTTATAAGAGTTATTATAAATTAGATAAAGGTGATTATTATAGAACTGCTATGTTAAGCAGGTTGGATTTTATTGTTAAACAAATGATGAATGTTCAGATACAGGAAGCTATAAGAAATGAAAAGAGTATTTCATTAGAAAATTTTCCGGATAAGAGTTTAGCAGTTTTATATTTTACTAATTTGAGCGATAATCCCAGGTGGCGACCTTTACAAAAAGGTTTGGCAGAAATGATGATCACTGATCTTTCTCAGATAGAAGAATTAATGGTGGTTGAAAGGATACGGTTAAATTACCTTATGGATGAACTCCGACTGGGTGTTTCCGGTATATCTGAAGAAGAAAACATTTCACGAGTAGGGAAATTACTTGGGGCTAAAAACTTAATAAAAGGCTCATATATGATCACTCCCACTGATGAGGTTTTACTTGATGCAAATATTTATAGACTTTCCGTTGATTTAATGCCGCAATCTGCAAGTTATGAGGGAACTATTTCTGAACTATTCAGATTGGAAAAAGAGCTTGTTTTGAAAGTTATTAATTATTTTAATATTCGATTAACTCCTGAGAAGAGAAGTGAAATTTTTGAAATACCTACTGAGGATATGGAAGCTTTTATAAATTATTGTATGGGCCTTGAAGCTATGGACAGAGGGGATATGGTCACTGCTCAAAAATATTTTCAAAAAGCTTTGTATATTGATAAGGATTTTCAGGAGGCAAAAGATAAATTAATATCACCCAGGATCTGGGAAGCAACTCATAGTGAGAATAGAATCAGAGTTGCTACGGAAGTAGATAATTATGCAGAAGAAATGGCAAAGAGAGAAGTGAAAGATCTATATGTAAGACCGCAAATGGTTTCAGCTATGAATCGGTTACGGTGGATGGCAGGAAAACAAAATGCTGAATTTATACCGGATGAAGAATTTCGGCGTTCCTTTGTAGAAGCAGAGAGAGTTTTATCCTTATTACCAGAAGAGTTAGGAACACCTCCACCGCCTCCCGGTAATTAAAAGATTAATAATTTAGGAGAAAATATATGCGATATTTTCGTATATTTCTGTTTATAATCATATTATTATCCCTGTCTTCTGTGTTCGGCCAAGTGAATGATAATATAGAATTAATTGGAAGATGGGGGTATGGACATTGTAAAACAATTGCTCGCTGGCAAAATACTTTTACTTTTGTTGGTAATGGAAGTATTTTAGAGGTTTACGGCTATGGGGTTGGCAGTTCTGAGCTAAAAAAGTTTGATCAGATTCTCCTTGCCGGAGAAATAAATGATATTGCTATTCATGATGTTACAACTACGGATGATCAGATAAATATTTGTGTGGCTTTGGGCGATACAGGTTTTCAGATGGTCTTTTTTTATTATCAGGGGATCAATAAAGGAACATTTGATACCAGTACATATATAGAAAATACAGATGGAAGCGCTCTTGGTGTATCCTGGGATCAGGATGATTATATTTATATTGCAGATGGATATAATGGATTAGTGGTATTTGATGCCCAGGAAGTAACCAACCCGGGTTTTATGGAAAATATAAAAACCCCAAGTGATGCAAGAGATGTATGTGTAGTAAATGACAGTTCGGTTGTGGTGGCGGTAGATACATCTGGAGTACTATCAATCAGTGTAAAGAGAAATGCTCAAAATGAAATTATAACCCTGGAGAGTGCAGATACTCTTGAAATTCCTCCGCATTTTCCTCCTGAATTTTATCCTGAGAAGTCTCAACCCACTGCATGTGAAGTGTTTACCTTTGAAGATTATACGTATGTTGCTGCAGGCTGGGGAGGCCTGAGAATGATCAATGCAGCTTCGCCTCATAATCTGGAAAGTATAGGATATTGGGTTAACTCTGGACCAGTTGATGTAATTAGTGCCAGTGTTTGTAATGATTATGTTTATATTTTGGGAGTAGATGCTGAAGATAATCCGGGATTGTATACTCATATAGATATTTCCGGTGGCATTCTCAGCCCGGACAGTTCCTGTGTTTATAGATATAATAATCTTGATCAATTGGAGAATATTATTGTTGCTAATGATACTGCTTTTGTTGCTAACGGATATGGGGGATTCAAGGTTTTAAGATTATTTAATTACAGTTCAGTTCCCATGTTTCCCTCTCAACTTTACCATTTTAAAACTTCTGATTATACAAGTGATGCTGTGGTTTCAGGTAATTATTGTTTTACTGCATCCGGGAGAACAGGTGTTAAAATTTTTGATACGAATTTTACACCTCCAGATCAATATATGGTACCGATCGATAGTCTTAATACTCGGGGAGAAGCTTTAGGAATATGTTTTAATAATAATAAATTGTATGTAGCTGATGGATCTGAAGGATTATCAATAGTTGATTTTACCAATTTCCCCTATAGTCCTTATATATGGTCCACTCCTGAATTGGTTAGTGTAACTGATACCTGCTATGATGTTGATGTTAGTTCTAGTGGATTTGCATTTTTAGCCTGTGGTAATGATGGTTTCAGAGTTATTGATACACGTTATGAACCTTCTGAATTAACTGCAATAGGCAGTCCTATTACTACATTCAGTACAACAAGGGCTGTAAAGGTTTTGGATGACAGAGTTATTGTTGTGGATACAGCTGGCGTGCTGGTGTATGATATTTCTGCTCTTCCCAACAGTATAAGTTTAACTCATATTCTTGAGTCTCCTGCTGATGAATTGGAACCCCTGGGAGTAGATGCTGCAGGGGATAGTGTGTTTATAGCTAATGGCAGGCACGGTTTGTATTATTGGGATCTTTCAGATGATTCTTTTTCAAAATTTGCATCAACAACCGGAAAATGTACAGATATTTTAATCAATAAAAAAACAATCTATATAACCGATGCAAAAAAAGGTATAAGAAGTTTTGATCTTTCTCTTCCTGATACTTTGTTAAAGACTGGGAATTTTTGGACGGATGCAACTGCTCACCGGATTGATAATTCAGGAGATAAATTATGTGTTGCTGATAAAGAAGATGGTTTGTATATAGTGAAAAGCTTGGTACAGCCGGAAATTTCTCTTTCTTTAACCAATATTGAATTTGGTATGGTACCGGTAGGAGAGAAAAGAACCAGGATTTTATGGATTGAAAATAACGGCAGCACTTTATTAAAAGGAAGTTTCAGTGTTTCCGGAAATGATTCACTTTTTATTTTTTCACCCTCTGAGTTTAAAATTCCCCCCGGATTAAGAAAAAAAGTTTCTATAGAATTCATCCCCAGCGAGCAGCTGCCTCAGGGTGAACAATATAATAAAATTATACATTTACTTTCTAACGACCCTGTTAATGAGGACATTGAAATTTCTTTTTCTTATCAAAGAGGATATCCTATTGCAAAAGCAGCATATCTGTCAGATGTGTTTACTGCTGGATTATGGCACTTCAATGAGCTGAGTGGGGGCACTGCTAAAGATTATTCATCAAATTATCTAGACGGAACCTGGACAAATATTACCTCTTCCGGGAACGGTAAGTTTAATAATTGTTATCAATTTGGCGGTAAGAATAATCCGGCTCATGTGGAATTTCCCTATCATGAGGATTTAAATTTTACAGATAACTGCTTTACTGTGGAGTTATGGTTCAATATGGTTGCCATTCCCCAGGATTATGCCATGTTGGCCTTACGGGGTAATCATCCCAATCGACAGTTCGAATTATTTTTGGATCCGGAAAATGGGATTGTGGGGAGAGTGTATCATGCTTCTTCTGATAATGAAGTTGCTACCGGCTCTCTGGATGATCTCACAGTCAATCAATGGTATCATGTTGCCTTTACCTGGAATCGTGATTCACTCAAGATATATCTAAACAGTATACAAAAAGACAGTAAGCTGGTCCAGGAGGATCTAATCAATCAGGACGTTGCTCCCTTGTCAGTTGGAGCTGCAACAACCGGGGCAGCTCCTTTTGAAGGATTAATTGATGAGGTAAGAGTATCAACAGTAGATCGGGAGCCCTGGGAATTTAATGTGAGTAGATCAAGCATCTATATAAAAGAAGATACATTGTTTTTCGGAGATATATTATATAAAAGAAAACGAAGTATTCCTGTTTATCTTAACAATCAGGGAGGAGAGGAACTTGAAATTACTGATGTTTATTCCTCTTCTTCTCAAATTGATTTTTCACCTCAGATTTCTGAGTCTGCACCTATACTGCTCGGGGCTGGGGAAAAAGGGGGATTTTGGGCTACCTATACAGCTAAGGGATATGGTGATTTTAATTCCACCATTACTATTGAATCCAATGATCCTACCTTTCCGGAGAAAAGTGTAAGGTTCCAGGGAAAGTCTGTCAACTCACCCCAATTGGGTCCATATACATCGGATCCATTTACCCTGGGTCTTTGGCATTTTAACTACCCTTCAGGTCCGACCGGAAGAATGAGAATTCCGGATTCATCCGGGAATGGGATGGATGGGATCTGGAACGGATTACAGCCGGGAACAGCTAAAGCACGATTTGATAAAGCTATTTATCTTGATGGAAATGATGATTTCTGTGTTATGGATACTGTAGGAGGGCATTTACTCTATTCCAGATGGGGAGGATTAACAGTTGAAGGCTGGTTTTATCTTGATCCCATTACAGTAGGAAAACAGGTTTTAATAAAAAGAGGAGTAGATGATAACAAACAATTTGGTTTATTTATTGATGAAGATGACAGAGTAGTTGGTAATATTTATAATAAAAATAAACAAAAATTTGAAGTGCTTAGTAATAAACCACTTGAAAGCGAGAAATGGTATCACCTGGCTTTGGTATTGTATAGTGATTCTCTTTTATGTCTTTATGTGGATGGAAGTATCAGTAGTAGTACTTCTGTAAATGGAGAATTAATATCTCATACTAAATCCATTGATACGCTCTCAGTTCTTGTTGGAGGGGATTGGAAAGGTAATAATTGTTTTCATGGTTATATAGATGAGGTGAGATTATCATCTGTCCCCAGATTACCCTGGGAATTCAGTGTTCGAAGTGCCAGTATTGTTGTCAGTTCTGATGAAATAGATTTCGGAAAAGTATTAACAGGAGAACAGCGTAGTATACAATACCAGATTAATAATGGCAGTATGGAAGATACACTGAGAATGTGGCCTGTTGATATCGAAAGTCTTGACTATTTTTCTGTTCCTGCAGGCACTCTAAAAGTTGCTCCTTATGGAGAATCCAGTGAAATGCAGAGTGAGGTCTTGACCTTAACATTTACTCCTTCAGCTTCAGGTAGTTTTACTGAAGAACTTTCTTTTGTCTCGAATGATCCAACTTATTTAAACGAGAATTTTACAATAAGTCTTACCGGGGAAGGATTTAACACCAGGTTTACTGATTTTTATGAAACTGATTTGTTTACCGCAGCTCTGTATCATTTTGAAGAGGGGTCAGGAGCACAAGCAACTGATTCTTCCGGACATGGGGGGTCTGCTGCATTAGATAATATTAGCTGGACAGAATCAGGCAGGTTTGGAAAAGCAATACAATTCACCAGTTTAAACAGTGAAGTGAGGATTACAGATGTTCCTTATCAGACAGTAGAGAATTCAACATTTACTATTGAGTTTTGGTTTAATATGGATGCAATACCTGATAATATTGATATATTGATGAATGCAGGTGAAGGGGATAATGATAATATAAAAATCTTTTACCACTGGGATATTGGATTGGTGGCTGAATTATATGATTCAAATAATGAGTTACATCAATTAAAAACAGATAATTTAAATTTTTTCATCACCCGGCAATGGTATCATTGTGCTCTGAGCTGTGATGGAGATTCTCTATGGTTACATCTTAATAATAAATGTATGGACAGAAAAAAGTTAAAGAACCAGATAGATTTTACAGATATGGGATCTATTAGATTTGGAAGTGAGCCGGAAGGTTCAACAAGTTATTTTTCTGGAATTATTGATGAGATAAGATTTTCAAATGTTAACCGACATACCTGGGAGTATAATCTTACCCCGCGAGAATTAGTTGTATCTCCTCAGCAGATACAATTTCCTCCGATAAGATCCGGTGCATCCAAAAGTCTTGATTTATGGATTGCCAATGAAGGAGATGAATTTTTGAGCACTAGTATTATTATCGGTACAGAAGAGGAATTCAGTTTGCCAGATTCTGTCTCTCACGATGACAGTTTCGATACAACCTTGCTGGGTAGAAGTTATATGAAAATACCTGTGGTTTATACACCCATGACCGATGAAGTTAGTGATACCTGGTTAGTTACTAGTAATGATCCTCAAAATGAGCAAATAAATCTTTCTATAGAAGGCAGTAGTTCCACTACTTTGAGTGTATCACCTTATGTATCTGATGTTCATACAGTGTTATTATATCCTTTGAACAGAGTTGTACAAAATAATATAATTGAAGATAATTCCGGAAATGGAAATAATGGCTCCTTGAAAAACGGAAGTATTGGGAAAGCGTATTTTAATAATGGGGTTGTATTTAATGGAAGATCGAGCCGGATTGAAGTACCTTATGATGAAACACTTGCATTTGATTTTAATAAAGATAATTTTACTATTGAGTGTTTTTTTAAGACTGATACAATATCCCAAACCTTGATTTCCAGAGGAGTACAGACAGGTAATAGTGACATCAATTATTGGATATATTTAAACAGTAAGGGGAAGATTGCAATACATGGCTTAGGTACTTTTGGCCAAAATGTATGTGATAATGCCTGGCATCATGTTGCTGTCTCCTACAATCGTTTTACTGGAGAAGGGAGTGTATTTATTGATGGAGAATTAAGTGGAAAAGTCGGTTGGAGTGAACCACCCGCTAATTTAGACACAGAATCTCTTCTTATAGGAGCTTATCAGCAAGCAGGGGGAACTTATTCAGGGTATTTTAAGGGAACTATTGATGAGGTGAGAATTTCAAGTATTTTCAGAACTCAACTGGAACTTTCTATGGGTGATTTCAGAGAAGAATTTGATATTACAGTTGAATCTACTGATCCTGTTCAACCTGAATATAATAAACCACTTGATGTAGATATTACAGTTTCAAGTGGATTAAATGTTGAGACTGTTCGTTTTTATTACAGAGCTGCAGGAGATACTTCCTATACAAGTGTTACTGCATCTTTTATGAGTGGTGTAACATATACCTGTACTGTTCCTGCAGAAGATGTTAAACGTACCGGATTGGAATATTATATAAGTATCACCACCAATCAAGAGACATTAACCAGTCCGAGATTAGATCCAGAAGATAATCCGGAAGTATTATCTGTCCACCATTCTGGTTTAAAAGTACCTTTTATCATCCCACACAGAGAATGGAAAATGTTCTCTATTCCTTTTGATTTAGATAATAAAGGGGTAGACAGCATATTAGTAGATGATCTGGGCGCTTACAGTGAATATAAGTGGAAGGTATATGCATATAGAGAGGGAAGGTATAGATTATGTGTTCCTCCTGATTTTTATTTTTATGCCGGTGAAGCTTATTGGATTCAAACTAATCTGGAGCAAACATTTGATATTGGTGCTGGTAATTCTGTTACCAGTAGTACAAATTATGAAATAAGTTTGGATTCATCATCTGTTGATACTACAGGATTTGAATATGGGTGGAATATGATCGGCGTACCGTTTAATTTTCCTGTTGACTGGAAAGATTGCAGTATATCCTCTTCATCAATTAAAGGTCCCTATTATTGGGATGGTGAGCAGTATATTCCTCCGGAGAATATTACAGTATTAGAACCTTGGAAAGGATATTTTTTCTGTAATCAGAGTAACAGTAAGCAAGTCTTGATTATTCCTCCCAAGAAATCCAGTACTAAACAGGCTAAGAAAAAATTGAAAAAAATACATTCCACCTTGGATCTAACATCTGAAGAATGGGTGTTCAAAATAGAAGCTAGATCAGATGAGACTAAGGATATCTATAATTACGCAGGAGTAAAAGTTGATGCTGATAATGCATGGGATAGATATGATCAGCCTGAACCTCCTCCCATCAGTAAGAATCTTGCTTTGTATTTTTATCATAATGACTGGGATCAGTATAATGGTCATTATTGTTCAGAATATCAAAAAGTGGGTGAAGAAGGATATATTTGGGATTTTGTGGTAGAAAATTGTACTGATAGTAAAACCTACAGTTTACGTTTTATACTTAATAATACTTTACCAAAAGATTGGGAAGCATATATATTTGATCTTAAAAGAGGGGTTGCCAAAAATATATTAGAAGATAATTCCTGGGAGATAACTGATAAGGCTGAAGACGGAGAATTACATAATTATAAACTGGTTGTAGGTACAGAGGAGTTTATAACCAATAATAATGATGACATCCCGCTTGTACCGGTAAAATTTGAGCTTTACCAAAACTACCCCAATCCATTTAATAATAATACTGTGATCAAATACGGATTACCGGAGAATAGTAAGGTTAACATTGTTATATTTAATTCATTAGGACAGAGAATACGTGAATTAGTCAATAAACACCAAAAAAGTGGTGTGCATGCTGTGGAATGGAATGGAAAAGACTCGGCAGGATTAAATGTAGCCAGTGGTGTGTATATTTATAGATTAAAAACGCCAAAGAGGTTGAAGGTCCGAAAAATGGTCTTTATAAAATAATGCCAGTTAAAGATAGTTATGGAGAATATCTATGAGATATAAAATTTTAGTGATAATTATAGTATTGATATTTTGTGGCCAGTTATTTGCCCAGGATGAAGTCCTCCCCATACAGCGTAGAAAATTTGTTTCAATAGGATCAAGTTTTCAGATATGGAAGAGAGAAACCGCTCCTGCAGTTACGCAAATTTCATTGCCCTTTACATATATTTATCCTGTTAATGATCGTTTAACATTTTCAATAGCAAGTAGGCCCGCAGTTTCCTGGTGGTTTGGGGACTATAAGGTTTTTGGTCTATCCGATACCTGGGTTAATACAAGCTGGCTACTTTCTGATGAAAGATTAATACTAAATGTCGGAATGGCAGTTCCTACCGGAAAAACTCGTCTTGATGAAAATGAATTTAGAGTAGTAACTGAAGGATTAACCAAGAATATTTATAGATTTTATTTACCTAATTATGGTCAGGGTTTTTCTTTTCGTACTGGTTTAGTGTATTCTGTTCCTGTAACTGATAATATAGTGTTTGGTATGGGAGGACAATATTTATATAATTCTTCCTATACTCCGGTAGAATATGATATTGGTGATAACAATGAACCGTGGGAGATAAACTATAAACCCGGGGATTTTGCTTCTATTAATATGGGACTGGATTTTTCTTTAAATGATGATATGAAATTAATGTTTGATTGTTTTTATACCTATTATTTTAGTGATATGCTTGAGGACAGTCTTTTATACCGCGCAGGAGGTAAAACATCTCTTACTGCAGGTTATTATTATAGATTTGATGATAAATATCTTTGGTTATTTTTACAATATCGCCAGAGGAGTAAAAGCAAAGAAATGAGAAATTTTAGATTAGATTACCTGGATTCAGACCATAAATTTCAGTTTGAGGTTGATATGGTATTGAAACCGATGGAATTTACTCAAGGAGAAATGTTATTATTAGCTAATTCTCGATATTATGGTAAAAGTGAGGTGTTAACTACTAATGATTATTTATTTGGGGGAGGATTGGGTTTTATATATGAAGTTAGTAAATATATGAAGTGGGATATACGGCTTAAGTATTTAATTGGAAAAGTGGGTGGAGCAGGAGCTAATGGATTTGAATTTTCAGCAATTTTAAAATATGAATTTTAATCTATTGACTTTTTAAGTAATAATAATTATATTTTTTTGTTTTAATTAATAGATAGGAATTTAATTAAGGAGGTTATGTTGGCTCACAAAATTACTGAAGAATGTATTATGTGTGGTGCTTGTATTGATGAATGTCCTGAAGAGGCCATCTCTGAAGGCGATGAAATTTTTGTAATCGATGCAGAGAAATGTACTGATTGTGGATCTTGTGTTGAAGTATGTCCTACAGATGCTATTATTGAAGCTTAAGGATTTTATTTAATTTTCCTTGTAAAATTGATTTTGTGGGGTTGTTTAGAAAAAGAATTAAAACTATAGTACTAATCGATAAAATAGAAATTTTAAGCAGGATTACAAAATAATTTGTTTTTCTGCCCTTTTTGATTATTATTGGATTGTGGTTTTAATTTTTTATTTTTTTAAACAACCCTTTTTGTTTCTAATTGGAGTAATATGGTAAAATGTGTTTTGACAATCGCCGGTTCGGATTCAAGCGGGGGAGGTGGTATTCAGGCAGATTTAAAGACATTTTTTGCCTTTGGTGTATATGGAATGAGTGCTATAACCTCAGTTACAGCACAGAATTCATTAAGAGTAAATGGTATAGTTAGCTTATCCGGAGAATTTATAAGCCTTCAAATTGAGTCAGTCTTATCAGATTTTAAGATTGAAGGTATAAAGATTGGAATGCTCTATGACAGAGATACTGTGATAACAGTAGCTCGAAAAATAAATGAAAATAACATACCTGTATTAGTCGTTGACCCGGTAATGCACGCCAAAGGTGGAGAAACTCTTTTAACAAGCAACAGTGTTGGTATTTTAAAAAGAGAATTAATCTCTCAATCAACTCTGGTCACACCTAATGTTCCTGAAGCTGAAGTGCTTTCTCAAATGATAATTGAGAGTCCTGATGATGCTAAAAAAGCTGCAGAGAAAATTTATAACCTAGGGTGTAAATCTGTCCTTATTACAGGAGGGCATCTAAAGGGTGAACCAGTTGATGTTCTTTTTGATGGACAAGGATTTACCTATTTTAAAGGAAAGCGGATTGATTCCATAAATACGCATGGAACAGGCTGTACTTTTTCTGCTGCAATTACAGCAAATCTAGTAAAAGGTAACTCTTTGAAAGAATCAATACGTATTTCAAAAGGATATCTTTACAGAGCAATCAAGCAATCATTTAACCTGGGTAAGGGGCATGGTCCATTAAATCATTTTGTACAAGTTGATAAATAAGGTAATGGATATTCATAAGCCAAAAATATTTTTACATGCATGTTGTGCTCCCTGTCTTACCTATCCTTATAAAGTACTGTCTTCATATTATGAAGTTACAGTGTTTTTTTATAACCCCAATATTCATCCGATGAGAGAATATAATCGTAGATTAAGCAGTGTAAAAAAAATAGCCGATAATTGGAATTTTGAACTTATAGTAGCTTCTTATGATAAAGAAAGATGGTTTGAGGCAGTTCGTGATTTAGAACAATGTAAAGAGGGCGGGAAGAGATGTGTGAAGTGTTACAGGTTTCGATTACAAAAGACTGCTGAGACTGCTAAACAGAGAGGCCTTGATCTTTTTGCCACAACTTTAACGGTAAGTCCTTTAAAGAAAGCTGAGGTTATCAATAGATTAGGTTTTACCATACAAAAAGAGATGAAGATAAACTATCTGGAATCTAATTTTAAAAAGAAGGACGGATTTAAAAAAAGTTGTCAGTTCAGCAAACAGGAAGGATTGTATCGTCAGAATTATTGTGGATGTATATACAGCAAAAGAGATAGTACAGTATGATTGAAAAATATAGTTTCGGGAAAATTGTTATCAATGGAAGAATCTACACAAATGATGTGATTATTTGTCCGGATAAGGTCATTGAAAAGTGGTGGCGAAAATCCGTACATTATCTGAACATTGAGGATATTCAGAATACAATTGAGAGAGAGAATCCGCAAATAGTAGTTATCGGTACAGGGAAGTTTGCCTTAATGAAAGTATCTCCAGATGTAAAAAATTATTTAAAACATAAGGAGATTGAATATTATATTAAATCATCAGGTAAAGCTGTAGAAATATATAATAAAAAAAAAGAAGATACTGATAAAGCTATTGGTGCTTTTCATTTAACCTGTTAAGAGATTATGAGGTGTAAAATTATGAAAACAACGGAAAATTTGGGGATGCTTTTTTCTCAGTGTATGGCTGATTTTATCCGGGTTATTATTTATTATTTTATCTGAGGTATTTCTATCACCAGATTCCGTAAAAAGATTCTCATTGTATTGTTAATAGTGATTCCCCTGGGATTTTTTTCAAAATTCTATATAGGACCTTTTCATAGGTGGTTTAATTTTTATTTTGGAGGTTTATTGTATGAGGTATTCTGGTGTTTGATTATTGCATTATTAGTGCCAAAGGTTTCAACAATTAATATAGTACTGTCAGTACTGTTTATTACCTGTGGTCTTGAATTTTTACAGCTCTTCCATTATCCATTCTTGGAAAATATTCGGTCAACTTTTTGGGGTAGAACTTTAATCGGACATTCTTTTTCCTGGTATGATTTTCCTTATTATTTTATTGGATGCGGATTGGGGTATGTAATTTTAATCAAATTGAATAAAAAATAATTTTAAGGTAACGGTATGAAAAAAAATCAGCTTCAGCCTGAATTCCAACAAATACAGCAGGCCTATGAAAGAATTAAAGGAATTATACACAGAACACCGGTTTTAACCTGCACTTCTATAAATCAGATGGTGCAAGCGAATCTGTTTTTTAAATGTGAGAATTTTCAGAAAACCGGTTCTTTTAAGTTTCGGGGGGCCTCTAATACTGTTTTTTCTTTATCGGAAAAAGAAGCATCAAGAGGCGTGGTAACGCATTCTTCCGGTAATCATGCTGCAGCACTTTCACTAAGCGCTAAAATGAAGGGTATACCAGCTTATATTGTGATGCCCTCTTCAGCACCTAACATTAAGGTAGAAGCAGTAAAAGGCTACAGAGGAATAATTACATTTTGTGAGCCCACCCTTAAATCAAGAGAAGAAACTGCTCAGAAAATAATTGACCAGAAGCATGCTCATCTTGTACATCCTTATAATAATTATAAAATTATTGCTGGTCAGGGTACAGCTGCCTTGGAATTAATGGAGGAAGTTGATGATTTGGATATAATTTTAGCTCCGGTCGGAGGAGGCGGCTTGTTAAGCGGTACAGCTGTTACAGCTAAGTCAAACAATAAAAGTATTAAGGTAATTGGTTGCGAACCTGAGAATGCAGATGATGCTTACAGATCAAAAAAAGCAGGGTATATCATTCCTTCTGAAAATCCGGATACTATAGCTGATGGCCTACTGACCAGCTTGGGAACAAAAACATTTCCTGTTATAAGGGATTTAGTGGATGATATAGTACTGGTTTCAGAACATGAAATTGTCAAAGCTATGCATTTGTTATATGAAAGGATGAAAATCGTTATTGAACCTTCTTCTGCTGTTGTCCTGGGGGCGTTAATTGCGGAGAAAGTAAAAATCCGCAATAAAAAAGTTGGGTTAGTTGTTTCCGGAGGTAATATTGATATAAGTGGTATATCTTCAGTTATTAATCTGAAGTGAGAGTATCAAGAAGTTATTTTGAATTTTAGATAGAAAATTATATATTATATATCTTAGCAATAAAAGTTAAATTAATATTGTATAAGGAGGTAGTTAATTAACATTATGGTAAAAATGTATGAATGAGAGATTGGTAATTCTTGCAGGGGGAATATCGTCAAGAATGAAAAAAATACCCGTGGAATCAAAAAATTCAGTAGATAGTGAATTGATCCGAGAAGCACAGGAAAAATCCAAATCCATGCTGGGAGTTGGTGAAAATCATAGGCCATTTCTTGATTATTTGTTATATAATGCTTTTAAAGCAGGGTATAAAGATGTTGTCATTGTTGTGGGCGAAAATGATGCCTCAATTCAGTCCTATTATGGGAGTAAATTCAGGAATAACAACTTCATGGATTTATGTATTTCCTATGCTTTACAAACTATACCCGAGGGTAGAGAAAAACCATTAGGTACAGCAGATGCATTATTACAGGCATTGAAGTTCAGGACTGATTGGCAGGGGAAAAAATTTACTGTTTGTAACAGTGATAATCTTTATTCAACCAAAGCCTTCCGATTATTAGCAGATGATCCACATCCCAACTCTTTTATCGACTATGACCGCTCCGCTCTCAAGTTTAAAAAGGAGAGAATTAAAAAATTTGCTGTAACCAAGAAGGATGCCAATGGATTTCTAGAAGATATTATCGAGAAACCATCGTATGAAGACATCGAAAGTGTTAAAAACAGTGACAATAAGGTTGGCGTCAGTATGAATATTTTTAGATTCAGTTATGATATGATTTTACCATTTTTAAAAAAAGTTCCCATCAATCCTAAACGTCATGAAAAAGAACTGCCGGAAGCTGTGATGTTGATGACCAGAGCACATCCTCAAACCTGTTATGCAATTTTGCTAGAGGAGCATGTACCGGATTTAACCAGCTGTCGCGATATTGAACAAGTAAGAAAATATCTTACAATAGATTTTGATGATTTAATTTAGAATATGGAATATAAATTATGGGAAAAAAATTATTTCGATCTCCTAAAGGTGTCAGTGATATACTACCGGAAGAACAAAGACTTTGGCAGTATGTTGAAAAAAAGATAAACAGGATTACTCAAATCTATGGATATGAAAAGCTTGGGTTGCCGGTATTTGAAGCTACTGAGCTGTTTAGCCGGGGAGTGGGAGAAACAACAGATATTGTGGAAAAAGAGATGTATACCTTTATAGATAAAGGAAAAAATTCTCTTACGCTGCGACCTGAATTTACTGCAGGAGTAATGCGGTCATATCTGCAACATGGTATGTCAAATCTACCAAAACCGATTAAAGTCTGGTCTATTGGGCCAGTTTTCAGATATGAAAGGCCTCAAGCCGGAAGGTTCAGGCAGCATACTCAGTTTAATGTGGAAGCCCTCGGGGTGCAGGATCCGGCTCTGGATTTAGAGATTATGTCAATAGCGTGGCAGTTGTATGATGAATTGGGTTTTAAGAACCTTAATTTTCAGATAAACAGTATTGGCTGTCCCAAATGTAGACCAATGTATTTAAATCAGTTAAAAGATTATTATAAAGATCATATGTCTCAGATATGTGATGAATGTCGAAGAAGGATACAGATAAATCCCCTTCGGGTTCTGGATTGTAAAAATGAAAAGTGTCAAACTATCATTGAAAATGCCCCTGATATAAGCAATACTTTATGTGAAGAGTGTTCTGTACATTTTCAAAAATTGAAATATTATCTAGATAATCTTAACCGGCCGTATACTATAAACAAGCGGTTGGTAAGAGGACTTGATTATTATACTAAGACGGTTTTTGAAGTATGGGCAGAAGGAATAGGAGCCCAGAATGCTGTTTGTGGGGGAGGACGGTATGATGGACTGGCTGAAATTTTAGGAGGTAATCCTACTCCAGCTGTTGGCTTTGCTTCGGGAATTGAACGAATAGTGCTTACTTTAAAACAGAATAATATTGATATTCCTGATACAATAAAACCCAAAATTTATTTTGCCTATCTGGGAGAAAAAGCAAAAAATGAAGTAATAAAGCTGGTTGACGGGATACGGGCGGCTGGAATTAAAGCTACTATGGGATTCGGATCCAGAAGTCTAAAAGCACAGCTTCGTGATGCCCATAAAAAGAATTCTGATTATGCAGTGATTATTGGAGAACATGAAGTTGAGAAAAGAGAAGCACAGATAAAAGATATGAGGACTTTTAAAGAAAAATATGTTCCTTTTAAAGACATTGTTAGTTTAGCAGCAAAGGATGAAGAAATCATTAAATAAAATAAATATACATAGTGCTTTAGTAACCGGTGCTGATGGTTTTATAGGAAGTAATCTGGTTGATCACCTGGTGTCTCATAATATATATGTTAAATGCCTGGTATATTATAAAGATCAATTGAGGTGGCTTAGTAATCGATCCGAAAAGATTGAAATTGTTACCGGGGATATTCTTGAACTGAATTCCCTTTATAAAATTGTCCAGGGTGTAGATGTTGTTTTTCATCTTGCAGGTATAGTTAAGTCCTTGAAAAAGAAGGATTTTTTTGATATTAATGTAAAGGGGACAGAAAATTTACTGAAAGTAGCTGTTAATAACAATCCCGATTTAAAACGATTTTTTTTTATGTCTTCTCAGGCTGCTTCTGGTCCCAGTAGTAATGGGGTTTGTGTTAATGAGAAACATAAATGTTGTCCTGTCACAATGTATGGCCGCAGCAAACGCGATGCAGAAAAAATCGTCCTGTCTTATAGTGATAAAATACCAGTTACCATAATCAGACCTTCAACAGTTTACGGACCGAGGGATAAAGAATTATTTTTTATTTTTGATATAGTCAATAAAGGTATAATGCCTGTAATCGGACTCAGGGAAAGATTTTTTAATTTTTGTTATATTGATGATTTAATAAAAGCAACTATTTTAGCTGCAGTACATGAAAAAAGCATCGGGCAGATTTATTTTATCCATTCAGATCAAAAATTATCTATTAATCAATTTATCCAGGCAATTGTACATGGTCTTAATAGAAAAGTTGTTAAACTCCCAATTCCTCTTTTTTTACTTAAGTTATATTTTTTATTCAATGAGTTCAGTGCTGTGATGAGAAAAGATGATAAAATTTTTACCAGAGATAAATACAATGAATTAAAACAATATAATTGGATATGTTCCATTGAAAAGGCTGAGGAAGAAATTGGGTATAGGCCAGATTTTATTTTAGCTCAAGGTATTTCCAATAGTATAGAGTGGTATAAAGGGCAAGACTGGTTGCTATGAAAAATTATCCCTGGGTAAGGATAAAAATGCTTTCCTGAAGGGAGGTAATATTTTTTTTTATCTGTAAGGAATCTGTTTTACTTCTTTTTAATTTTTCTTTTAATCTGAATAATTTAGCCTGCAGGTAAGTAATAAGATTTTCTTTATTAATAAGTGGCTGGTATTCATATACAGGATTGTCTCGGTTTTTTTTGCTCATCTCTATGGGGATTTGGATAAACAGAGCACTTATAGTAAATGGCAACTGGGGAGAGATTTTTTTTCGAAAGAGGAATCCCATTTTTACTAATTTTTGTAATTTTGCATCTAATTGTGCAGCAGTTATAGAGTCTGAGAAGTTATATTTTTTATAAATATCAATTTGGGTACCGTTGTTTTTTTTAAACAGAAAAGAGAAGGCTTTGGCTTCAATTTTATCACAGATATAATCAGCATTTAGTTCAATTTTTTTGGGGGTTGGTTTTTTGGATTGGTTGCTGAACTGATTAGGATAATCTTCTTTTAGTTTATCTCTAATATACTGATTAAGAGATATTACTTTTTTGGAAATCAGGTTATTCAAGATTGGAGGTTGATATTGAGAAGAATCAACTACAGAAGTACTGATTTTTTTTTTAATGGTTTCATAATTGAGTATGTCTTCAATATGTATGGGTTTTAACGAAGGATTGGTTTTATTTTTTGAAATTTTTTTATTCTTATCAAATGATTCGGATTTGGGTTTATGTAATGATTTTTTTTGTTTCTCAGAAATCAGGTTAAATTTTAAATAATCCGGATTACGGGGACTTTTAGTCTTGAAAGTTAATAGAATTAGAATCAATATACAATGCATTATTATTGAGATTATAAATGTTTTTAAGTAGTTTTTCATTAAATCCGATCCTGTTTATTACTTAACGATAGAGTTTATTAAGTTGTTCCGTGAAATATAAGATATATAAAGATAAGAAAAGGGCTTGTAATTTTCAATCTTGATAAATAATAAGTAAAAATTTTGTATTTTTTGAAAAATGATAATATATTTATATCGGAACATTTAGGGTTTAGGGTTAGTTATTAGTTAAAATGAAGTAGTTCATCTAAAGTATTTAACATGAATAATACTCTTCTACATTTAAATAAATATAGTTTTTATTATGCATTATTAGTTTCTTTTTTATTGCATTTAATCGTATTATTTTTATATACTAAAAGTGATGAATGGGTTATTTTTAAAAATGATCAATTGTCTCATTCAGATAGTATAAAAAAAATGAGATTTGAAATTATAGAAACTCCGGATAATATGAAAGCTCAGAAACCATTACAAAAGACTTTTCTTCTTTCCAATAAAGATAACAGAGTAAGTGATGTTGATAAAAAAAATAATGAAAATGGTAATCTTCCCTTTTCAAAAGGAGATATTAAAGAGAAGAACATTGATTTCAGTAATAATACAAGAGGAGAGAAAATCATTAAACAAACAAACTATAGAGAAAGCAGGAACGTATTTAAAAAACAAACAGAAAAGCGTTCTGTCGGTGATGGTTCTAGTTTTAAGGAATTCAGTAAAAAACTTTTAACCAACAGTCATACTAATCGTTTTTCAGGTTCTAGCAGACATACACGATCAAAATACGATCAGACTGAAACAAGTACACAAAATAGTGGGGGCATTACTTTTAATACCTATAACTGGGAATATGCACCTTATCTGCTTTATTTAAAAGAAAGGATACAGAACAATATATATCCTCCTACTTCTTTTACCCGGCTGGGATTCAGTGGTGAGAATATAATCAGATTTATAATATATCCGGATGGAAAACTTGAAAATCCCAATGTACGGGGGTTCAGAGGTTCGGAAGCCTTGGTGGAGACCAGTGTTAAAGCTGTTGAGATGTCAGCACCATTCAAACCTTTACCGGAAGATTTTCCAGAAAATTTTTTGGTAGTTACCGCTAAGTTTTCATACTATTTATTATCTAATAATTAATGAGATGGAGTTATTATGTCTGGAATATGGGAAATGATTATTAAGGGAGGAGTGGTAATGATTCCACTCTTTATTACTTCAATCGCAGGTCTAACAGTATTTTTAGAGAGAATATGGTTTTTAAGAAGAAAAAAAAATATTGATTCAGAGACTAAATTTATTATTGATAGTATTGAATCTGAAGAGGATGTTGAAAAAGCAATTAACAAACTGGGAACACCGAGAAATTCCCTGCAGCAAATAGTCTCAGTGACACTTGAGAATTATACTCGCCCCAGAGATGAGATCAAAGAAAAAATTGTGGATCAGGGACGTCAGGAATCAGGGAAGATGGAAAAAGGCTTGGTGGTTTTGGAAACTGTTGCTGGTATAGCTCCATTAATGGGTTTGCTTGGTACTGTTTTGGGTATGATCGAGGTTTTTCAGGTAATTACTGAGAAAGGATTAGGCCAGACTCAGAGTCTTTCCAGTGGTATTTCCCAGGCATTAATTACTACTGTAGTGGGGTTGACCATTGCTATTCCCGCCTTAATTGCCTATAACTATTTAAATCATAAAGTTGAGAATCTGGTATTGGAAATTGAAGACTATTCCAGAAAATTATTAGATAGAATTTTATGTTTCAGAGAAAATTAAAGGATACATATGATTACGATTTCAAAAAAACGGATTAAGAAATTATTCAGCACATTTAGGAATCAGAAAATAGTAGTTATCGGAGATCTGATGCTGGATCGGTATATATGGGGGAGTGTTTCTAAAATTTCTCCGGAAGCGCCTGTCCCGGTGGTAGAAGTTGAAAGAGAATCACATCGATTCGGTGGGGCTGCCAATGTAGTTAATAATATAAAAAGTCTGGGTGCAGAGGTATTTCCTATTGGTGTACTGGGCAGGGATAGTGGAGGGGAATTATTAACTGATCTTTTTAAAAAGAAAGATCTTTCAGTGGAAGGTTTGATATATGCATCCCAGAGAACAACGACGATTAAAACCCGTATCATCGCTCATAATCAACATGTAGTTAGAATTGACAGAGAAATTAAGTCTGCTGTTCCTGAAAATATCCAGGAAAAAATTCTGAACCTGTCAGAAATTCATTTAGATAATGCAGACGGATTGATTCTTGAAGATTATAATAAGGGCCTTTTAACGCCTATATTAATAGAGAAAATCATCAAAATTGCCAGAGAACGGGGTATAAGAATTTTAGTTGATCCCAAGTTTGATAACTTTTTTGCCTTTAAGAATACAACGCTTTTTAAGCCCAACAGAAAAGAAATTGCAGATAAACTGGGAGTAAAGTTAAAAACCGATGAAGATATTCTAAAAGCAGGAGAAAAGTTGCAGCAGCGTCTGAATTGTGAGGCAGTTTTAATAACTCTGGGTGAACAGGGAATGATTCTTTTTGATAAAAGTAAAGCACCGCTGATTATTCCTACTAAAGCTGTTAAAGTGCACGATGTATCTGGTGCAGGAGACACGGTCATTGCAGCTTTGGCTGTGGCAGCTGCTGCTGGAGCTGATTTCAGGGAGGCGGCTGTTATTGCAAATTATGCTGCTGGTATAGTATGCGGAGAAGTGGGGATAGTTCCTGTTACTTATGATCACCTCTTAGATATAATGTTACGAACAGTAGATGCATAGAACTGATCAACATAAATTACGAATAGCTGTTTTTGATATTGATGAAACTCTATTACTTGGCACTTCCGCAGAAATCCAACTAATACGTTTTTTATATAAAAAGAAAATCATAACAGCCGGTAACCTTTTAAAAAGTCTGTTCAATGCTCTTCTATCAATATTTCAAGGAATAGATAAGGTTATTTACCGAAAGTCGGGATATTTAAAGGGTGTTGAAAAAAAAATTGTACTATCCCAACTTCCCCAATTATTTGACCAGTATATCTGGCCCAGGGTATCGAAAAAATTGATAAATGATATTCAAGCGTTTAAAAAGAAAAATTATGAAATAGTTATTATTTCCGGAACTTTGGATTTTTTATTGTATCCTTTTATTGTAAAAGTACATGCGGATGGAGGGGTCGGTTCACATATGGAGATAGAAAATGGTAAGTTTTCAGGAAGAATTACTGGTGTTTATCCTTATAGGAAGGGAAAAATCAGGGCTCTTGAACAATATTTAGACGGGCGGGAAGTTGATTATACCCACTCCTATGCTTTTGCTGACAGTTTAGCTGATTTTCCTTTTCTTACTCTATTTGGTAATTCTGTAGCAGTTAATCCCGGATTTTTACTTTGGATACGGGCTAAACTGAGTGGATGGCAAACAATGAAAATAAAAGAATAATATTTTATTATTTCAAAAGAAGATACACACCAAATCCAATAGCAAGAAAAGGAAGTAAAGGGGCTAAAAGACCAAGGGGAACCAGAATTGCAGCGGTAATAAAGGTAATAATGATGGGAAAGACAGCGATACACAAAATGAATATCACTATCATAGAAATTATTTGCAAAGGAATAGTTAAGATAAATATACCAGTTTTGAAGATAAGCCCTAATAATTTACATGCAATTAAAATTAGGGCCAAAATGAATAGTATGGATAAAATTTCCATCATAGGTACTCCTTTTTTTTACCTATACGAATAATATATTTATTTGTTTCACCATTGTCAATAAACAGGAGATAATTCGTGTCAAAAAAAAGAAGTGTACTGGTTGTACATGGAGGAGCCTGGGATATTCCGGACAACTTACAAGCAGCTCATTTACAGGGGATGGGAAAAGCTCTCAATAAAGGGTGGATGTGCCTCTCACATTGTGGTTCTGCTTTGGATGCAGTTGAAGAAACCGTTGCTGTTATGGAGGATGATCCGGTATTTGATGCTGGTAAGGGTTCTGTTCTAAATACTGATGGTTCAGTAGAAATGGATGCTTCTATCATGGATGGTAAAAGACTGGAGGCTGGAGCAGTTGCTGCTCTGAGAAATTTTACAAACCCAGTCCGTATTTCCAGAAAAATTCTGGAAAAAACAGAACATATACTTCTGGCAGGAAAAGGATGTGAAGCATTTGCCCTGAAACAAGGGTTTAAAAAGGTTCCGGTAGAAGATTTATTGACTGAAAGAGAATTGTTACGTCTGAAAGAGCTAAAGAAGAATCAGCAGTATAAAACCGAACATTCTTTCAGTAAAAAAAGGGGGACCGTGGGAGCAGTAGCGGTTGATATGAACGGAGATATTGCAGCAGCAACTTCAACCGGCGGTACTCCCAAAAAAATTCCGGGCAGAGTGGGAGATACTCCTATAATAGGCTGTGGCACCTATGCTGAAAATGGAGTTGGATGTGTTTCCTGCACCGGATGGGGAGAGTCTATAATGAAAACTATGCTGGCAAGAGAAACTGCAGAAAAAATGCGTGCAGGCAACAGTGCTCAAGTATCAGCTGAATATGCTGTTACTCTTCTGCAGGAACGATGTAAGGGATTAGCAGGTATAATTTGTATTGACGGTAAAGGCAGAATTGGCATATATTTTAATACTCCTAAAATGGCCAGGGGATATATGAGTTTTGAAAATGAGAAACCTGTAGTCAAAATTTAGTAGTTGTATAAGTTTGAAATGTGGAGCAGGTAATGAACGATTATTTTGACCTTTTTGGAATAACAGAAGAAATGGTTCAAAAAATAATTTCTGTAGCTCTGTCCACAGGGGGTGATTATTGTGATCTTTTTTTTCAATACCGTTGTAGCAGAAATCTGCACCTTGAGGATAATACAGTAAATCAATCTTTTAGTTCAACTGATTTTGGAGTGGGGATTAGAGTAGTTAATCAGGAACAAACCGGATTTTCTTTTACAGAGGAACTGACTTTACATGCCATGGAAGAGGCAGCCAGAACCGCATCTGCTATTGCCAGTTCCAAAAATTCTTATAAAAAGTTTAATTTCAGAATTGAAAACTTACCTAACTATTATCCAATAGAAAAACCCTGGGATTCTGTTGATATCAAAGAGAAGATGCCAATAGTAAGTAATATAAACCATACAGTATTTTCACTGGATCCGCGTATAATAAAATGTAATATTAGTTTAACAGATACAGAATCTAAAGTGTTGATCATAAATTCAGAAGGAAGGGTGACATTCGATTATCGACCTCTGTTTGGGTTAAAAATTATGGTTACAGCAGAAGAGCAAAAAAGACGAGAGACCAATATTTCCGCACTTTCGGGCCGCTTGGGATTTGAATATTTACAGGATGATGTTATTAAAGATTTATCTCAGGAAGCAGTAAGAAGGACTGTGGATCTGTTTGATGCTGTTAAACCAGAGGGCGGAGAAATGGAAATAGTATTAGCTCCCGGCAGTTCTGGAATACTTCTTCATGAAGCAATAGGGCATGGTTTAGAGGCTGATTTTAATCGAAAAGAAACCTCATTATTTTACAACAAGCTGGGGAAGAAAGTAGCAGCGCCATTTGTATCTATTGTTGATGATGGAACCTGGAGAAATGCACGGGGATCTTTAAATGTAGATGATGAAGGTAATAAAACTGAAAAAACTTTTTTAGTAAAAAAAGGCATTCTGATAAACTACTTACATGATAGAATAAGTTCACAATATTATGGAGTACGGCCAACCGGAAATGGACGCAGACAGTCCTTCAGATACCCACCTACCCCCCGGATGCGGAATACCTATATGCTTTCAGGCCCCTTTACATCTGATGAGATCATAAAAAGTGTAAAAAAGGGAATATATGCTGAAACTTTTAGTAATGGTCAGGTTCTCATTGGTGCCGGTGATTTTACTTTTTATGTTAAAACCGGATATCTGATCGAAAATGGAAAGATTACTAAACCAGTTAAGGATATTAATATTATAGGAAATGGTCCTGAGGTTTTACAAAATATGGTTATGGTTGGTGATGATTTAAAGATAGATTCCGGAACCTGGACCTGTGGCAAAGAATCACAGGAAGTGCCGGTTTCTCATGGTTTGCCCACGGTAAAAGTTTCCAAGATAACGGTTGGAGGAATATAAATGGATTGTGATCAGAGGAGAAAACTGGCAGAGTGGGTAATGAATTGCACTTTACAAATGGGAGCTGATGAAGTAGGAGTAGATCTGGTAAAGGCTGAAGAATTGGACATTGAATTTCGGGATAATAAGATTGATAAGCTTGAACAGGGAATACAAAATTTGTTGTATATTGAGATGTACAAAGATAATCGCTATTCAATACATAAATCGAATCTTTTGACTAGAGAGTTTCTAAAAGATTTCATAGGCAAGGCGCTTCATTCAACCAGTTATTTGGAAGAAGACAAGTACCGCAGTTTACCGAATAAAGAATTATATCCTCAAAAAGATACATATAACCTGGAAATATATGATACTCAATTCAGCAGAATTGATAAAAATGATAAAATATCCCTGGTTTCACAAATTGAAAGGGCCTCCCTTAGCAGCGATGACCAGGTAATATCAGTAACAACTTCATTTTCAGAAGGATGTTTTCATCTTATAAAAATGCAAAGTAACGGTTTTAAAAATGAGAAACACTCGACCAATTATACAATTGGTTCAGAGGTTACTGCCAAAGATAATAATAATAATTTAGTTGAAGATTCTTTTTATGCTCATGTCAGATTTTTTAATGATCTGCCTACACCTGAACAGATAGGCAGAGAAGCTGCAGATAGATGCTTAAAAAAGATTGGACAGGGTAAGATCAGTTCAGGCATTTATACTATGGTAGTCGAAAACAGGGAAGCCGGTATGTTAGTAGCGATGATACTTAGTGCAATTAAAGGAAGTAAATTATTTTTACGAAGTTCATTTCTGGAAGGAATGAGGGGGAGAAGAATTGCCTCAAAAAAGCTTACTATTATTGATGATCCTTTTGTAAAGAAAGGCCTTAAATCCAGTTATTTTGATGCGGAGGGATGTGCAACTCAAAGGCGGATAATTGTAGAAAGTGGTATTTTAAAAGAGCACTATATTGATACTTACTATAGCAAAAAGCTGAAAATAAAGCAAACAAGTGGGAACAGGACAAATATTTTATTACATTATGGGAAGAGTTCCTATCAAGAATTGATCTCAAAAACAGGTACAGGAATTTTTGTTACTGAATTTATAGGAGGAAATTTTAACAGTACAACCGGTGATTTTTCTTTTGGTATTGCTGGTTTCTTATTCGAAAAAGGCAAAATAGTCAGACCAGTCAATGAGATGAATATTACCGGGAATGCTTTACGGTTATGGAATAATCTGATTGAGGTCGGAAACGATCCTTTTCCTTATTCTTCTGTGCAGACACCGACTCTGGTATTTAAAGAAGTGTTCTTTAGTGGAGATTAGTGTTTAGAGATCAGTTGTTGTTAATAGAACTTTAGATCTCTCTGATTAGTTAAACGGAGGATTGAAGAAAAATGCGAATAAAATCATAGATACGGCGGTCAGCCGTCAGTGTTCTGTGGTCGTTTTTAAAATCGTAGTCCATAAAGAGTAGATAAAATATCCAAAAAAATTATTGTTATATTAAATCTAATAAAGTTATATAGAGAGTCAGCATTATGGTTAATGAAAAGATCCAGCAAAGTATTGAGATCTTAAAAGAAAAAAATATTGATATGTGGCTTACTTTTGTGCGGGAATCAGCCACTGTTCCTGATCCGGCTTTGGAGCTAATTTTAGGTTCACACGTTACCTGGGCATCTGCTTTTATTATCACATCCACGGGAAAGAAAATAGCTGTTGTGGGAAGTCTTGATGCCCAGAATATTAAAGACCATGCAGAGTATGAGGTGCTTGATTATCTTGATTCAGTAAAGGATACTCTTTTAAAAGTACTTAAAAAAACTGATCCCCAACGAATTGCCATTAATTATTCCACAAATGATGTGACTGCAGACGGATTGAGTCATGGTATGTATCTGGTGTTACAGGAATATTTGTTCGGAACAGTATATACTGACAGGTTAGTATCAAGTGAAGACATTCTGAGTGCACTTCGGGGTAGAAAATCTCCGGAAGAACTCAGACGCATTAAGGCCGCAATTAAAGAAACTCTGCAGATCTTTGATAAGGTTACTGAGTATGTGAAACCAGGGCTTAGTGAAAAAGACGTACAGGATTTTATTGTGAAAATTGTACACGAAAAAGGACTTGGCCTCGCTTGGAATCCTGAACACTGTCCGGCTGTTTTTACCGGTCCTGATACTGCCGGAGCTCATGCTATGCCCACGGATCGGAAAATTAAACCCGGGCATATCATGAATATTGATTTCGGGGTAAAAGAAGATGATTATGTGTCTGATCTACAGCGTACCTGGTATTTTCTGAGAGAAGAAGAAAAGTCTCCTCCGCCTGAAGTTGTCAAAGGTTTTGAGACTATACGAGACGCTATTAAAAAGGCTGCTTCTGTGTTGAAACCGGGTGTACAGGGTGTAGAAGTTGATACTGCAGCCAGGCAGTTTATTATTGAAGCTGGTTATAACGAGTTTTCTCATGGTCTGGGACATCAGGTAGGCAGAGAAGCCCATGATGGTTCCACATTGTTATGCCCAGCCTGGGACCGGTACAAAAATCTTCCCTATTGCAGGGTTGAGGAAGGACAGGTTTTTACCATAGAACCGCGTTTAACTGTAGAAGGGTATGGTGTAGCTACTATCGAAGAGATTGTAGTGGTGACAAAGGATGGATGTGAGTTTCTGTCTGATCCGCAGGAAGAGTTGATAGTTATTGGCTGAATAGGGGAAATCTTTATCCCTCTGATCTAAGTTGAGAAACTGTTTCAGAATCCCCGATTGTTGTGCCGCAGACACATTACCAGGTGTTTTGTTTGAGTGGTTCGTCTATTTCATCTTGTTCCTACGGTCTCTGTAGGAACTTTTATTATGACGCTTTGTGTCAATATCAATTACAAGGTGGAGACACTATACATTCTAAAGTGTTGTTTCTTATTAAATAAAATACCCGCAGACCTGAGAAACAGATACCCGGGTTTTTGGTGTTTCTTTAATTATATCATTTCTTGGGAAGCGGGAATCCAGGAGTGTTGTTTCAGGGTGGGTCCCCGACAGGCTTGTGCCCGCATTTTTCTGGCGGGTAGACATTCGGGGATGACATGGGGAAGGGATATGTTATTGGTCTAAATTAACTTGCGCCGTCGGTATCGGAATCGGTATCGAATTATGCCACAGATTTACCCCGTTGGATAGATTTGGTTATAAACATAGATATTGAAGCTGTTTACAATATCCTACGGGGTCAATCCGTGGCTAAAACAGTTGATTTATTTTAGTATTTTTTATACATTACAAAAGTCCAGGGCGATTAGCTCAGGTGGTTAGAGTGCTGGTCTCACATACCAGAGGTCACTGGTTCGAATCCAGTATCGCCCACTTTTTTAATAATATAAAATTATAAAAGTGAGTATTTAATGTCCCGAGTTAAACTTCTTCCTAAAGAAAATTATACCTTCACCACTGAAATCCCTGTCCGGATAACAGATTTGAATTACGGCGGCCATCTGGGGAATGATGCTCTTCTTTCCTTGATCCATGAAGCCAGGGTACGGTTTCTTGCCAGTTACGGGTATTCTGTCGAGGAGTTCCTCTTTGTTTTTGTGGAGGTGCAGCACGCTGATATGGTCGTCAATGCACTGCTCGACGTCCTTATCGGTGGTGACGATCACGGCCTCGATGCCCACCTGCGCGGCTTTCCTGGCGGCGGAGCAGACGACGTCATCGGCCTCGTAATTTTCCTCGAGCATGACCGGTATGCCCCAGGCGCGGAGCATTTCCTTGATCACCGGTATCTGCTCGCTGAGGGCA
>JAWODZ010000123.1:0-5589 GCA_046483025.1 bacterium | reverse complement strand
GCTCTATGTCGCCCTCTCTCCCTTTCCCCTGGGTAATGTTTGTCAGGATCTTCAGCATCTGCCGTATGCCTTCCCTGCAGGGGACGCACTTGCCGCAGGACTCGTGCCTGAGATACAGGTCTTCAGCAAATTCAATCAGGAGATGGGCTAATCTTCTTATCTGCTCATCATTCAGTTTTAATGAATCATGACTGAATAAGGGATAGGTTCCTTTAATGAATTTCTCCAGTTCATCGATCAGGAATGGAAGATTTTCTTCTTCTTTGTTTAGTTGTTTTTCTGGTCTGTATTCAATAAAATCCATACTTAAAAGATAAAGGAGCTTTATTTCTCAATTCACACAAAAAATATAATCGTTGACAAAATTATAAAGAAATGGAATCTCTGGGTTTTTTTATTCTTGAAGATTTTCAAGATAATTTGCAAGCAGATTATCTTGCAACGCGGAATGACTTGTTAATGCTGGGGTTTTGGCGTTATTAAATTGTCTCTGGGGATAGGGTGAGTTTATATATTTTGAACGATGATCGGTATAATAAAGAGATGAAAAAGGTTATTCCATTCCAATTTTAGGGTGTGGGTTGTTCATGTTGATACTGAGGATTATGCTTGTTTTAATGAATTATGATAATGCTAAGTTATCCCGCATGTCTTACTCTCCACTTCTATGGATGCAAAAATGTATGCAATAAAAAAGGAGCTACAAAATGCTTTTGTAACTCCTTGATCTGTGGGCCCAGTTGGACTTGAACTTTTTGACCCCAATTTAACTCCCCTTACCGACAAAAGCGACATTTAACAGCATTTTTGAATAAAGGGTAATTAAAGAAGATCAAGGAAAATTTAAAAAAAGTGACACCAAATGTGACACCATAGTATTTTATTGATTATATTTGCGATAAGCAAAAACAGAAGCCTATGGCCAAAGTAAATTTTAACCTGAAAGATCCGCATGCCAATAAAGAGACTCCAATTAACCTGATCATAAGATGGAGTAAGAAGCGACTGGTGATTTATACCCGGGAAAGCATTCATCCCAAACACTGGCAAAGCGACAAAAACAAGAGAAATTACCAACGGGCCAAAAAAAGTTTGGAAGGACATGCTGAGTTTAACCGGCGTCTGTCCAACATGGAAAATACTGCCATGAATGCTTACTGGGAATTTAAAAACAACCATGAGCACCAGGAACCCACAAAGGAAGAATTGAGCAAGCTGGTTAAGCAAAAACTGGAGCTGGATAAACCCCAGGATAAAAACTACAACCTGTTCGAATTTTTCGAACTCCGTAAGGAAGAGGAACGCAAGCGCATTCAGTCACTCGGAAAAAAAGTGGATAATAAAACCCAGACTTATTCGTATCAACAGACCCAAAAAAAGCTTGAGGATTATGCAAAGTATAAGAACAAGCACCTGGATTTCGATTCCATTGACCTGGACTTTTACTATGATTTCGTGGAATACCTGGAGAAGGTCGAAAAGTTTTCCATCAACAATATAGGCAAACACATTAAAAATTTGAAGGCCATTTTGAATGAAGTGACCGAAAGGGGGATTAATTCCAATATGGCTTATAAAAGCAAAAAATTTAAGGTATTGAGGGAAGAGGTACCCAATGTCTATCTGAATGAAGAAGAACTGAAAGACCTGTATGAATTGGATTTTAACAGTAAAAAACTAAAGGAAAAAGGATTGAAGAAAAAGCACGAAAGAGCAAGAGACCTCTTCCTGGTGGGTTGCTACACCGGATTAAGGTTTTCAGACCTGACCAACATCAAATCCAATAATTTCCAGATGATAGAGGATCAGGATGAAAGATTTGAGGCCCTTGTAATCACGATGCAAAAAACCGGCAAGCGAATTCCGATTCCCGTGCATCCCATTGTAAAGGAGATCAGGGAAAAATATAAAAATGTAACGGAGAATAGCTTGCCCCCTAAAATATCCAACCAGAAGTTGAATGAGTATCTGAAAGACATCTGCCAGGAGGTAGAGAGCTTAAAGAAAAAGGAGGAGGCTATTGTCACAAGGGAAGGACAAAAAGTTTCAAAAATGGTGCCCAAGCATGATCTTATTACAACCCACACAGCCCGGAAATCATTTGCAACCAATATGTATCATAGAGGACTGGGAACGGTCACCATTATGAACATAACCGGACACACAACAGAATCAGCTTTCCTGAAATATATTAAGGCCACACCAACTGATCATGCCGGGGCAATTTATAGGAATTGGCAAAAAGAAGGGGAGCATTTGAGGAAGGTGGAGTAAACCTTCTAAAAAGACATTGTAGTTAGAAAATTTAAAATCTCAAGAAAACATAAATTTATGAAACGATTAGTTTTGACAGTATTAATTTCAGTATTGACGGTAAGTCTGTTTGCCCAAACAATCAATCTCAATCTGCCGTCCGGCAGGAATGTTGAATTAAAGAAGGAATATCTTGTAAACAGCGAGGACTCCGTTGTTATGAGTATAAAAAACATGAAAGACACCTCTCAGCATTTCCTGTTTTACAAGGTAAAAGAGGATGATGCTTTTTGTTATATAAAACAAAATGACAAGCTAAAGGGATTCACTGAAAAGAGAGGGGACTCCCTTTATACCCGGTTGTGGAATGGCGCCCGGTTAAAGCACAGCTTCGATCAAGATGCTTTTTACTGGCTTACTGAGTGGCTTTATGGCCGCCTTCTTCATAGCAAGGCTTATATCAAGAATCATGATCTTGATTCTTTCTAAAGAAGGGATGCTGTTTTAATTTCTCTGCAATATCTTCATTAGTCACCTTAACGTAATTGAGGAAAACATCAATAGATTTATGGCCGGTGATGTTATGAGGGTTGTTTTTGAAAATATAGTTTTTTGCATGTTTTTTTAACATTGTGATCTTCTTATTGTTTCATTAAAAGACGAATAATGAAAAATCAATTGTCCATTCTGAACATATAGAAGTTAACATAATAAATATTTTAAATATAGATGAAAAGGGTGATATGCTTAATAAAAATAAAACAGTCTTGGCTTATTTGTGATTTTTTTTCATTATTTCATATCTTTGATTTATTTTAGAAAATATTTTATTCTTATGGAAAGTTATAATCCTTTTTTTCAGTTAGAAGTTAGATATACACCCATTCTCGACTTCACTAATTTTAGTCGGACACTTCTTGCGCCTTATATTAAGCTTACAGATAGAATTGGTGTTGATCAGGAAAATACTTTTAAGGAGACTTTTCAATTAATTTCAGATAAAGATAAATACTTGATAGCTGTAAATTGGGATAGAATTTATTTAAGGGGACAAGGAGATATTACAGAGATGGAAAATGATAATTCTACTGTTGAACAAATTTTCTTTCAAATCCTTGGAGATATATTAAAATATAAAGAATTTGCAGAGATAAGGAGTTATCTGTTATTTATTTCTACAGTATGGTTCCCAGAAGATGATTCTGGTAATGTTAGTAACATTTCACATTTTACTAATAACTATATTAAGAGTAAAGCAACTAACTTATTGAATTCGACAACTGATATGGCTTTAGAATTAATATATAAAGGTGATCAAAATGAAACAACCTTAACATTAGGACCATATTTTGGTCTTGATGATTTACAAAAAAGAAAGGCCCAACCATCCTTTGAGGTGGAAGATTTTAACCTTGATAGAGAGGGTCAAATGGCCGAAATAAAAATATTTGAAAGAAATAATCATTTTGATTTTAATAAATTTAAAGAATTAGTGAAAATATATAGGGAATATTATGCCAAACTTTAAAAAGACATATAATACTGGGAGTAATGAAATTTCAAAGGTATTTTCTCAAGAGGAAAGGTCGAGTAGTGGTTCAGACTCCCCGGAGATGAGTAATATATCTTACAATGAGGAAGAAAAAACCCAGATTTCATTGCCGGAAGGATCTTTACTAAAGACTAAAGAGATTTACCAAGATGAGCCAGAAGGAGCAGGAATGAAGTCTGTGGCTTCATTTTTTAGAGAAAAGGGCGTCATTCTCAAAGAAAATTGGAACCCTCCTGCTCATATTGGAGGTAAAATTGTTGAAATTACTGATAGTGCTGTAATTGTCGAATGCTTGATTAACAAGCAAAAAAAGGTATATCAGATTAGGAAATTTCCAAAATCATTATTTAATAATTTATTGCATTTGAAGAAAGGTAATTTAATATTAATCAGCATAAGATTTAAAGCAGGTTCACAGAGAATCGATATTATTGATGCTAAAGGTCTGAATATTGTTAAACAAGAGGATTTTGAATATAAAGGAAATTGGGAAGGAATAGATGATTCATTATCCCAACCACTTCCAGAAAGATGGTGAGAATAACTTTTAAAAATGTTGGTCAAGGAGATTCTATTTTAATTGAATGGAAAGATAATGGAGAAGATAAAATTGGAATTATTGATTGCAATAAATTTAATGGATCAAATCCAGTATTAGATTATTTAAAAGGAAAAGGCACTAAACAAATTGATTTTATTATTTTATCTCATCCACATTTTGATCATTTTTCAGGATTAGGCGAATTATTCAATTGGTGTTTATCCAACGAAATTAAATTAAATAGTTTTCTTATTACAAGTCATATAACCCCTGATTATATTACAACAGCATTAGAGACTGCAACTGCCAGATCAGAAATCGCTCAAATTTTTCAATTGGCCAGAAAATTAAGAAATAGGGAAGGCACTCAGATATTTACTATTGATGATAATCCAAATTGTATAAAAAAGATTGGAGACTGGGATTTGCTCTTCTTAAGCCCTTCAAGTATAGAGACTGATTATTACCAAAAAGATATCAAGGCATTTTCCAGGGAAGAAGAATTTCATAATCATCCTAATGGTAATTGGTTGTCAACTTTGATTAAGCTAAGTAAATCTGAGCAATGTGTATTACTAACATCTGATATCGAGAGCAGCACATTAACCCGGGTTAAGAGACAAAAAAGAATTACTGAAAAAATAATTTTGGCTCAAGCTCCTCATCATGGTAGCAAAAAGAATCACAACAGTACTTTTTGGTGTCTTAATTCTCGTGCTCCTCAAGCTCCGATTGTTATAAGTGTTGGAGAAAATAAATATGGTCATCCATCCAAGCATGTACTAAATGATTTTGAGGGTCTTCAATTTTCCATAGAAAGAACTGATCAATCAAAAGCGAATGATAATAAAAAAGAAGATTATCAGGACATTATACATGCACTTGATTTTGTTAGTGAGCTAATTGAAGATGAAAGCAGGTCATCATACGGTAATGATTTAGTATTTAATTTTTGATCTTTGCATAATCGATTAAATATCACACATTCACCTTCTCAAACACCACCTTCGCCAAATACTCAAACAGTATTGCATTGGCGAGTTCTTTGTTGTTGAGGAGTTTGTTGGAGGTTTCGTCGTTTGTGTCCATGCGTTCGATGAGCTTTTGGTAAAAGAGGTCTTCCAGTTTACCTTTCTTGAAGCTTTCAAAGGTGTTGGGCTGAAGGCGTCCGGCCTTCGGATCGACTACCTGGACATCGGCGGGGGACTGGGAATTACCTACGAAAGCGAAACGCCGCCCCATC
>JAWODZ010000114.1:0-12640 GCA_046483025.1 bacterium | reverse complement strand
CGCGTGGTAAACGGGGTCCTGGCGACAGGCATGTCGAGGGCGACCAGATCCACCGACCTGCCCGCCAACCGCTCTGCGGCCTCGAGCAACCGGGAAATGTCCGGCTCGCTTCCCGGAAAGCGGGTCGTGGACCAGTCGGTCGCGGTCGCCGCCGCCTCTCCGATAAAGCTGCGGTAACTCGGCGCGAGGGTGATGCAGCGCCAGGCATCACCCCGCTGCTGGACCAGGGCCACGCCGCTGGGCTGGGAGACGGTCCAGGCTGCAGCGAGATCATAGGGGAGACCTGCCACAGGCTTCTAAAGCGCCTGGAAACCCCCTGTGAAGACTGGCTCCTCAAACGCTTTGGGATTTTCACATTTTTGGTAAATTAGCTAAAGTCCCCAGTGATGGTATTCCTTATCCAATCTTTTCATATTCAGCATTGCTGCCCTGGCTTTATTTTCAAAACAGTATTACAAAATCTTCTCAAATATTAATTACCAATGCACCAATGCTTTCAAAAATTTATTTTCCAAGAATTTTTTTCCCTTTTGTACCTGTATTTGCTGGATTAATTGATTTTGCTTTGTCATTTATGGTTTTATTTGTATTAATGTTTTTTTATGGGATAATTCCGGGAATACAAATACTATATATATTTCCCCTTATTTTGCTTATGATGATCACATCTTCTGGTATTGGATTATGGTTTTCAGGTATGGGAGTATATTATAGAGATATACGCCAGGCAAATAGGTTTATTGGCAGGATGCTCATGTATATGGCGCCTGTAGTTTGGCCGGTTTCATTAATTCCGGATAAATATCGTTTGATTTATGGTCTTTATCCTATGGGCGGTGTTATTGAAGGATTTCGCTCTGCAATCATTGGCAAAAATCCAATGCCCTGGGATTTGATTATTGTTGGGTATATTAGTGCAACTATCCTTTTTATTTCTGGTCTTTTTATTTTTAAAAGAATGGAAAAGGTCTTTGCGGATGTTGCCTGATTATATGGCATGGAGAATTCTTGCATGAACAATAAGTTTACTCAAATATTATTTAGTATTCTGCTTGTAATTCTAATCGCTACACCAATTCTCATAATATCACCAAAATGGTTAGTTGATGATGCTTATATCATATTTCGTTATGCAGAAAATTTAACAGAACATGGTCAATTAACATTTAATGTGGGTGAGGATCCTGTGGAGGGCTATACAGGGATTCTCATGACTTTGATTATGTCACTTTTTTCAGTAATGAGTATACAGCTTGAACAGGCGGCTCATTTAACAGGCGCAATTGCATTTATTTTTATGTTATTCTTTTTTTATAAACTAGTCGAGAAATTATCTGATTTAATATTTGTCAGGCTTATTTCTCTCTTTCTTTTTTCCACAGCATCTTTTCTGTATCTACATATCTATAGTGGTTTAGAAACAATGCTATTTACTGCCCTTCTATTGGGCGCGGCATTGCTGGTATACGATCTACTTGACGAGAAAGATTCTATATCTTTAAAAAGGTATGTAGGAATGGCATTCTTACTATTAATACTTTCTCTTTGCAGACCGGAAGGCGCATTATATGCACTGATTGTAATTATACTGTTTGCTGTCAATTCGATATTAAATGTAAAATCTTTGCGACCTTTGTTTGCTATTATTGTTTTATTTGTTCTGCCTGGTATAATATATTTTATTTGGAGATGGAATTATTACGGTCATTTCTTGCCGAATACATTTTATGTAAAACTTAGTGGTTCGGTATCAAAAAATACCATCGAAAGCCTGATGATCTTTACGAGGCAATATGTTCTTATCCCATTTGCGTGTGTCATTGTTGGATACATATCATCTTTAGATGAAACAGCAGACTTAATTCGTATTAAACGAACGAATTATGCAAGTCCTTCAAAATTGATAATACTTTCATCCCTTATTGTATGGGCAGTAATTGTTGCACTTCACTACCGTAATTCATTTTTGATGATGAATTATTCATATCGATTTTATGTTCCTTTTTATCCTATAGTGATACTTATTTTTGCAACATTCCTTACTCCAGTCATTAAAGTTATTATGTTAAAAAAGAATCAAAGGAAATTGACGTACTATTTTCTCATTTCATGGATATTCCTTTTACTACTAATACAAACATTCCTTTCTATAAGGCGATTTGTTTTTATACATATACCTTTCGCTGTTACATATAGAGAACTCCTTGATAAGACGCATAGACCTGCAGGAAATTATTTGAGAGAAAGAGTGCCAATTAATGAATGGCTTGTTGTGCATATAGACGCAGGGATGATACCGTATTATTCTGATCTGAAAACTATAGATTTTGGTGGACTCAATGATGAGTATTTAGCGCAACATAATGATCAATCTTTTCTAGCAGATCGGATTAACTATTTTTTTAAGAGATCACCCGGTGCATGCGTTTTTACAAGTTATAAGTGGGGTCATGTGTATCATAATGATCAGGCTACTGCCATTATTTCAGACCAGCGGTTTGGTAACTATGCATTGGTAAAAAAATTTGGAGATAAGAGTATAAACGTAAAAAATATTTTGAAAAGTAGATATTATAATAATATGAATATTGAAGGATATTTTCAATTTATTTTTTTGAGAAAAGACTTGTTGAGAGAGAATGAAGAAATTGAGTATAGAAGGAATTTTGGCAATGAATATAATTGAAGCTTATAACACGTTGAGATTTTATAAAACGGAAAATTTTATTAGTGTCTATTAATTATATTCAATACTTATGAACAATACCGCCATCAAAGTAGAAAACCTCTCCAAACGCTACCGCATAGGATTAGCTGAAGAACGTTATGATTCTTTCGGCAGTATACTCTGGTCCTATATAAAATCACCAGTTTCCAATTTTAAGAAGTTAAGGCGGCTCAGTAAATTTTCTGGTGAAGATGAAGAAGATATTATATGGGCGCTTAAGAATATTAATTTTGAAGTTAAGGTTGGTGAGGTTGTAGGAATTATTGGTAGAAATGGAGCGGGGAAAAGTACATTACTAAAAATTTTATCTCAAATCACTGAACCAACAGAAGGCAGAGCAATTATTAAAGGGAAAGTATCAAGTTTACTTGAAGTTGGAACAGGATTTCATCCGGAGTTGACGGGGAGAGAGAATATTTATTTAAACGGTACAATTCTCGGAATGAGTAAAAAGGAAATTGATAGCAAATTTGATGAGATTGTTGAGTTTTCAGGTATTAAAAAGTTTATTGATACACCTTTTAAGCGATATTCTAGTGGTATGAAAGTTCGGCTTGGATTTTCTGTTGCAGCGCATTTGGAGCCAGAAATTTTATTGGTTGATGAAGTACTTGCAGTGGGAGATATAGCTTTTCAGAAGAAATGTTTGGGGAAGATGGAAGATGTTACTGCAGCCGGCAGAACTATTCTTTTTGTTAGCCATAATATGCAGGCCATTAAAAATTTATGTGAACGATGCATGTTAATAGATGATGGATGTATTATTTCATCTGGTCGAACGAATGAAGTACTAAAAGATTATTATAAAGCCCTGAAGATGAATAAAATTGAGAATATTCATTCTCTGAGAAATTCCAAAAATCGCCGTGGTTTGGGTCATGTGAGGTTTAACAAGGTTGAAATATTAGACAATAAAGGGAAAAAAACGAATCGTTTCAAAATGAATGATAATGTTCATTTCAATCTTGGTTATTATGTGAATGATAGTGTTGAAGAGTTATATGTTGTTATACAGCTTAAATCTGAGAATACTGGAGAAATGGTAACTTCAGTCAAACATAAAATAATAGATAAAAAACTGGATAAAGGAGATAAGGGTGAATTTGGGATTATGCTGCCTGATTTGAACTTACGTCCCGGTGTGTATAATCTTTACTACTGGTTGGGTAACAGATATAATAAACCTTATGATGTCGTGGATTCTCTAACTGAGCCGCTTGAGGTTACTTTTAACGATAAGACAGATCATTTTGAATACAATCCGAATAAATCATGTGGCTATTTTAATATAAAAAGTAAAATATTTTTATAAATTCAGGATATACAGATATGAATGATACCCAAAAGAGATTTCCTTATGATGTCTTACACATTGGTAAACAAAAATGTGCAAGCACATATATTCAGTATTATGGCTTGAAATGTCATCCAGAAATTAAACTCATATGGCGCGAACATATAAATATTTTTTATCGATTTATTGAATACAATTTTAATTATGAAATTGAAGACTATTTTTATGAACTCAATGAAATCATGCAAGATACACAAAATAAAAATAATAAAATAACAGTATTCAGCAATGAAAATTTTTGTGGTTTTGCATTTACTGGTAATAATGCAAGATTAATTGCTGACCTAACTTATAAAACATTTGGTAATATAAAATGTTTTATAATTGTAAGAGAACCATTTTCTTATATTTATTCAGTTTGGGATCAGTATGTCCATGAAGGTGGTACTTTACATTTAGGTGATTTCCTAAATAAAAAATATTCTCCGACATGGTCACCGTATTTTAAACAATTTTCTAAGTCTCGGTTATGGTTTCATGCATTAAATATGCCATTAATTAATTATTGGAAAAAATTATATGGAGACGATTATTTCGCGGTTTTTTTATTAGAAGATTTAAAAAGTAATCCGAAAAAATTTTTCTATTCTCTATATAATTTTCTAGGTGTAGATACAAATTATACTCCTCCAAATAAAAAAGCAAACAGCAGCTATTCATATCCTTTAACTGGAATAAAGCGGAAATTGAATCGTTTTTACTGTACACAGCATAATCCTTCTGGTTTTCTATCTTTTGATAGACACTTTGAATTGAGAAGAAAATTTGATAAGATAAATAAAAATAAAAAATATAAGATTTTACTCTCCAAAATTATTAATGATGCTAAAAAGCCCGATCCGAGATCTTTTGCATCAAAAGAAATAATAGACATGATAAAAAGTGATAATTATGAATTAGCTAAACTGCTTGATAGAGATGTATCATCATTAGGGTATGAAATTTAATGAATATTATACTTCGGAAAATTAAAAATACTCCGGTTCGTTTACGAATAATACATCGAGAATTGAGTTTCGTAATAGATGGTTTTTGGAAATCTCTCGGTGAAGCATACTTGATTTCCCGAAGGTTAAGAAACTCTAAAATTCAGAGTAAAAGGATAAACGCTGTCGCGGTTATTAATTCGGCAAGGTCTTATCCGGTTTCTGATATTGAATTGTATTTCGCACATCTGCTTTTCTTGAATGGACTCACTGTATATGTATTGTATGATGATGGAGTTCTTGAGCATTGGGACAGTTCACAATCTAATAAATTCAAATACTACTCTCCGTTTCGGGCAAAATGGAATATCAGGATACGTCACAAGATAAGGAAAAAACTTGTTGGATTGGCCTATAAGAACCGACGCATCCATTATATAAATTATTCCAGAATTATAGATAAGGTGCAGCCGGATACAACTGTCGATCAGAGCGATAGGGCATATGCATTAAGCTCGACAAAACGTTTTTTTCAGACAGGAATTATTGATACAAATGTCAAGGAACATAATTTGTATTATAAAAAATCTTTACAGAATTGTGCTGTTTCACGGACGGTAGCACAATTCACACTTAAGTATTTGAAACCGGATCTCTACATCACCAGTCATGGCATTTATTCTGTTTGGGGGCCGGCGTATAGAAAGATGAAAGAAGCTGAAGTTCCAACAGTTGTATGGCAGGTACCGGGTACAACAAGCAGGCGTATACGTCTGATTGACCGGCAGGATCAGATATTGGCAAGTACAACTGACTGGAAAGTATTTGATTATAACACTATATTTTCAGAGCAGATGTTACAAACCGGGAAAGCATTGTTTGAAGCCCGAATAAATCATGATGCATATGATACACAGGAATATTTTTCAGATAGGGTTGATGGTGAAGATACTGTTAAAAAAATAACTGTTAATCACAGGGGTTTTACCTTGGCAATGTTTCCCAATGTTGTATGGGATGGAGATATTCCGGAAAGAAATATTTTATTCGAGAATGTTATTGATTGGTGCGAATTTACAATAAATACAATAAAGAATTCGAATAACCATCTTTATATCAGATTTCATCCATCAGAGGTAACAAGACTTAAAGGAACAGTCAAAATGGAAGATATTTTACGCCAGCGCCTTCCTGATATTGATACTTTTTCCAATATAACTCTTATTTTTTCTGATGAGCAATTGGATACCTATACATTTGCCAGGAGTGAGATTGATTTAGGGCTGATTTTTGACGGCACGCTTTGTCTGGAATTGACATATATGGGAATTCCGGTTATTGCATGTACCAATGGAAATTTTACACTTGATGAGGTTGTTTTTAAACCTGATAACAGGAAGAAGTATAGTGAATGGCTGATAAATCCGTCTGTAATTTTAAAAAAATTTAAAAAGGAAAAGGATAAGCGTTTCAAAAAAGCAATCAAGTATGCGTTTTGGCTGTATAATGCCTCTCTTTATGAATTTATACCACTGGAAAAACCCTATCCTGCAAAATTGAACTATAAAGATGCTGATAGGAGAGGAAAAATTTCTTCTGATCAGAGCCGCATAACCGAGCGCTTGTTACGTCCTCTTACTGGTAGTTATACGTAAGAATGTCACCTACAGACGTAAAAAATTTGTTCGGGAGAAAAATGCTGATTGTTACTGATTCCCGCGTATGGTCTCCCGGCGAAGGAAGAAATTACAGATTCACACGCATGGTGTCAGGGTTATGCCGATACGGGATACACATAGATCTGGTGACTTCAAGAAAGAATCTCAATAAAGAAGACATTGCATGTCTCCGTTCAGCAGGCATAAAAAAAATAATTACGGGTGAAAACTCTGATAAAAACAAACACAGAAGCGGTATACGGTCAGCGATCCGTAAATATTGCCCGAATTTTATTCTTTCTATTGTGAGATCAGGCCTTAATGCGATGCAACAGATCATATTGTTGCTTGTATCCAGAGAAAAAAAAGTACCGGTACTTTCTGAGCTGAGGTCGTCTTTGCTGCCCGCATTGGTCCAAGAATATGTTCAGAGATATTCTCCTGATTTTATAATGGTTGAATATATTATGCATGCCTATGCACTTGATTTTCTGAAACAATACCCTGAACATGATAAACCTGTCACTATGATAGATACACATGATGTCGCTTTTCAACGTTGTGAGTCTTTTTCCAGACATGGAGTGATGCCACCATTCAATATCAGCAGACAAGAGGAAAAGGAAATACTAAGTAATTTCGATATTATTATTGCGATCCAGGATGAGGACAGGCAAGTATTCGAGGGAATGCTCCCCGATTCAAATGTAGTGACTTGCCTGCCGTCCTGTCCGGTTAATGTAATGAGCCCCTGCAGTAATATTGATGCGAAATCTCTTATGTTCATGGGGGGAAACTCCACTCCGAATAGTGAAGGCTTGAGTCAGTTTCTTAAGTATGCCTGGACAGATATCAGAAAATTACACCCTGATGCCGCCTTGAAAGTCTATGGAACTGTTTGCCGAAGGTTTGAAGGTAAAACCTATCCGGGTGTATTGTTTGAAGGCTATGTAGCTGATCCGCGTACAGCATATTCCAAGGCTGCAATTGTCATCAGCCCTGTAACTTTCGGGAGTGGACTTAAGATAAAAACACTTGAAGGGCTTGGTTACGGACGTCCGGTTGTAGCAACCACACACAGCGCAGCCGGGTTAAAAGGGGCAGTTGGGCAGGGCCTGTTTATAGCTGCTGATTGGGGAGACTTTGCCAGTATCATCGATAATTTATTACAAAATCCGATAAAAATAGAGTCAGCTGGTAAATCAGCTTCGGACTATATTGCCAGACATTTTAGCGGATCTTGTGTTATGAATGATTTACTGAAAGCTATGAATAAAAAAAAATAGAAATGCATAGTTTTGTTCGACATGATAAATGATAAATTTAGAGCTATGGTTAATTAGAAGATTAATATTGTCAATGAACTGCATTATAACTACAGATATACATATCGGATTATTTATACATTAAATATTAAAAAAAACAGAAATAATATTGTCGAAATAATTAAAAAGTAGAATAATTATCATATTTTATGGCAAATATTATAGATTTCTTGACTTGATGGCATAGGATATATTCATTAATGAAAATAAAAAAACAACGTATTATTTTAGTAACTGGAAGTAATCGTTCTGGTACAACTTGGGTTGGTAATATACTTGCTGCCACAGGTCAAGCAAAGCTAGTTTATGAGCCATTCAATATTGCATACCAAAAAAACAAAGGTAATCACCCCCCTTTTTCTAACCATTTTCATTTTGTATTAGAAAAGGAAACGCCAGATGTAAAACAATACATCGAAAAGTTTTTAAAAAGCGATAATTTATCTTGGATTGATGATTTTAAAAATAAAGTATCTTTAAAACATTTTCTGGGGGCAACTTATAGGTACATAAATCGGTTTTTAAAATCTAATAATAAAATACATATTCTAAAAGACCCAATTGCACTTTTTTCTGCTCCATGGTTTTATGATGTTTTTAATAGTAGTGTTGTTGTTTTAATTAGGCACCCAGCAGCGTATGTTGCAAGTATAAAACGGGTTAATTGGAGAAGCAATCCTAAAAATATATTAAATCAAAAAGAGTTTGTAAAAAAATATTTATTGCCACTCAAAAATGAAATTCAAGCATTTAAACCAACACAAAATAATATTTTAGAAGAAGCAACTTTGAGATGGAAGATTTACCATTTTGTTATTAAATCTTATATGTCTGAGTACCCCTGGATTTTTATTAAACATGAAGATTTATGTAATGATCCTGTTAGGCAATTCAGATCGTTATATTCAAGGTTAAATCTTGATTTCAGCCAAAAAACGGAGGAAAAAATTAGTATATCCTCTGAATCGAATAATGATGAAAATACAATCGATAAAAAAGTACATGTTTTAGAAAGAGATTCAAAGCAGTTAATTAAGGATTGGAAGAATAGGCTTACAAATAAAGAAATAGAATATGTCTATGAGAGCACGAAAGAATTATCTTCTTGTTTTTATTCCAAGATTGATTGGTAGTCGTAAATTTACTTAGAAAAAAATGTTTTAGACAAAAAATTTATAATATTTGAATGTCGATCTCAAAAAAACCATTTCAATAAACTTAATTTTTATATATTACAATTTGATTTAGAAAGTGAAAAATGAAAATATCCAAATTATTGTACAGTTCTCGATTTTTCCCAAATATTTATGTAACTGGCAGCCCTTTTAAAATTTATGAATACCATTCTTTATTAAGATTTACCAGGTTTTCTGGTAATGAGCTTATATTGGATTTGGGGTGCGGTAGCGGTCTACAAACGTGCCTACTTGCCAAAAAATCCAGTAAGGTATTTGGCCTTGATGTAGGTGATTTGACAAAGGCTGAAGCGAAAGCACACAGGCTTGAAAATAAATTAAATATCCAATTCATTAATACCAGACTGCAAGATGCGCCCTTTTCAAACGGAATGTTTGATAAAATATTCAGTTTTTGTGTTATTGAACACATTCCAGAGTATTTGGAAATTTTGCAATTGTGTCATTCGCTCCTTAAAAAAGGTGGTGAACTGATTATCTCGGTCGATTCTCTTGCGGGCATTCCAGCAGACCTCAAAAACAGACATGCCAGACAGCATGCAGTAAGTCATTATTTCAGATATGAAGAACTTAAAGATTTGCTTACTGAATTAACTTTCCGAGAGGTTAGAATTAAACCCATGTTCTGTAGTAAGCTTGCACACACATGGTTTAGAAAAGGGATTCTGAAAGGATTCAGTTACGGAATTAAAAAAGCGATAATGATGTGGCTGGCAATGAGCATTTTTGAATTTTTTTGCTGTAAGCGGAAAGAAGGTATATTTTTGACTGCACATTGCCGAAAGTAGCAATATTTTATAATAACATATTTGGGATTAATAAAACAAAAAATAAGAATATAACATGAAAATTATCCTTTTTACATACAGATCACAAAATCCACCCTCAACATTTATAAAACAACATATAGATTATATTGCAGGGGGGTATGAAAATTTTATGCAACTCTATGACTGGAAAACTCCTATGCTTGGTCACAAGCCCTTATGGAGTGGAAAAATATTTTCGCGGGTCAAAAGAAAAATTTTGGTAAAGATAGGACGAAGTCGGGAAGACCTCCATCGTCAAGCTTTTAAAAAAGGCCTTAGAAAATCCAAAGCAGATGCAGTTTTAGCTGAGTTCGGTTATAGTGGTGCATTTATTTGGGGAGTATGTAAAGAATTGAATATTCCTTTGACTGTGCATTTTCATGGCACTGAGATTAATCGAAAAGAGCTTTTTAAGAAATATATCAGTGATTATAAATTGATGTTTAAACATGTAAATGCATTGATAACTGTTTCATCTCATGAAAAGAAAAAATTGATTGATATTGGAGCAGATCGATCAAAAATTAAAGTTATCCCATGCGGCGCACTATTTCCTTCAGAGTATAATAATAGAAAACCATCTGGAGAAATTTGTAACATTATTACAGTAACCAGAATGGTTGAAGTGAAATCGCCGCATTTAACTATTTTGGCTTTCCAAAAATATTTAAAAATGGGCGGTAAAGGGATGCTCCATGTGGTTGGAGATGGCCCGCTGCTGCCTGTCTGTAAATCACTTGCAAAGGCATTGAGTGTTGATAATAATATAATCTTCTATGGGCGGCTTACCCATGAAAATACCTTGCCTTTGTATAGGCAATCTGATATGTATATCCAGCATTCAGTGGAAGCAGAAGATGGTGATTGTGAAGGTATGCCTGTAACAATTATGGAAGCAGCAGGATATGGTTTGCCCATTGTGACAACTGCGGCCGGAGGCATTACAGAATACATTGAACATGAAAAGACCGGTTATATTGTAGAGCAATATGACATTGATAGTATGGCAAAATATATGTTAAAAATATGGTCAAATAAAGATCAATCAGAAAAGTTAGGAAAAGCCGCATTTGATTTAGCAAGAGATAGATTTAATGCCGGCAAACAGTCAGAAAAAGTCAAGAAGGTTGTACTGTCTACATTATATGTCATATATCCCTGAGCCCTCTTTTTATGCTGTTCTTAATTACAGGGACTGATAATGAATAAAATCAAAAATAATACCTGCATCCTCGCCTTTGTGCCCAATTATAACTGGAATGAACCCTGGCAATCCCGTCATCAAATATTATCCCGTTTATCAGAACGATATAAGGTATTATGGATTTCAAGGCCGGTCTACTGGGTCGATATATTATATAAAAAGAGAAATTTTCCAAAGCGCAAGCGGCTGATAGAAGTATCAAAATCGCTTTTTTGTTACGCTCCGATTTTTCCTGCTGATTATGTGCCGCCTCATCAGAAATCGAGGATGCCCGGTTTTGCCAGAAAGGTTTATCACAATATTTGGCTTTATATTCAAACATTGGTGATTAAGTGTTTATTAAAAAAAATGAAGGCACAAAAATTAGTGTTGTATCTGTGGCAGCCGCATTTTGTCGAACAAATAAGCCGGTTTCATGAGGATCTGGTTGTTTATCATATAGCGGATGATTATCACTATGATAGTAAAAAAGATCATCCGGTCAGTGAGCAGGAAAGACAAATCATTGAAAAATCAGACATTGTCTTTATTCATTCCAAAACACTGCTTGAAAAGAAAGGGCATATCAATAAGAATACCTTTTACATGCCGAATGGTGTGGATTTTGAATTGTATAGAAGTATTATTGAAAATACTTCATCTTTGCCGGATGATATTTTACATATTTCAAGACCGTTTATCGGTTATGCCGGATGGATCAAGAAACATTTAGATTTAAAATTATTATTAGAGATTGCCCGTGCACGTAGAGACTGGTCGATTGTTTTTGTAGGTCCCATTCGCTGGAATCATAAAGAAATTCATGAAGATATCAAATTGCTGCAGAAAGAAGAAAATGTGTTTTTTTTGGGCTGTAAAGAAATACATGAACTGCCGGTCTATATCGATGCCATGGATGTTTGTCTGATGCCTTACCGGGTTACCCCCTACACAAAATATATATATCCGCTTAAACTGCATGAGTATCTGGCCTGTGGTAAACCGGTGGTGGCCACACCTTTGCCCAATATTCTGGATTTTTCCAGTGTTCTTAATTTTGCACAAGGAACAGAGGATTGGATAAGGGCGATTTCAGAAGGATTAAAAGAGACAGATCCTGTAAATCAGGAAAGAAGGAAAAATGTAGCGAGTGAAAACAGTTGGTCGTCTCGTGTTCAATTTTTTGTGAATTTGATCGAAAAAAGAACATGAAAAGAATTTTATCAATAAGAAGTCTATGAGTAATCTCCAAAAAAATATGCGAATTCTTTTCTTACCCCAGGAAATTGGCAATCAAATGCAATTAATGGCAGAATCATTGCGATCAAAAGGTCATTTTGCCACAACTATGGCCTATTCTCAGGATCGGTTTGGTACTGTCAATGATATTATTATCGATATATCCAGATATCCCAATCGTATGAAACGCTACCTGAATATATCCGGTTTTCTATATTGGGC
>JAWODZ010000173.1:0-33595 GCA_046483025.1 bacterium | reverse complement strand
TTTTGCCATTCAGGGTACTGGGATTTCACCTGAAATGGATGTTCAGGGTAATGGTATTACGATTCCGGATGGCGATACCTCTCCTGATCTGTCAGATAATACTGACTATGGTTATACTGCTGTTGCTGGTGAAGTAATATCCCATACCTTTACCATTAAAAATTCCGGGTATGCAGATTTAATTCTCACCGCTTCTCCCAGAGTAACAATAACCGGAGAGCATAAATCAGACTTTTCAGTTACCTCTCAGCCCGATTCATTAGTAGCAGCTGAAGGGGGCACAACTAACTTTACAGTTCAGTTCGATCCCTCTGAATCTGGAACCAGAATTGCAACTATCAATATATTTAATAATGATAATCAAAAGAATCCCTATGATTTTATCATCCAGGGAACCGGAACTACTCCTGAAATAGATGTACAGGGAAACAGTACCTCAATTAATAATGGTGATTTTTCCCCTCATCCTGCAGACGGTACTGATTTTGGATACTTAACTGTATTCAGTGATACTGTATTCCATACATTTACTATAAAAAATACCGGGTATGCAGATTTAATTCTCACCGGCTCACCCAGAGTAGAAATAACCGGCGAACATCCAGCAGATTTTACAATTACTTCGCATCCGGATTCCATAATTGCCGGTGGAGGAAGTACAACAACATTTACAGTACAGTTTTATCCTCTCAACATAGGAACCCGTACTGCAGAACTAAACATAGCCAATACCGATCCAGATGAAAGCCCCTATATATTTACTATTCAAGGAACAGGGACAACTCCTGAAATTGATATACAGGGTAATAGTATTTCCATTCCGGATGGCAGTACCTCCACCGAACAAGAAAATAATACTGATTTTGGTAACATTAATGTTTCTAATGACTCTGCCTCTCATACTTTTACTATAGTAAATACAGGTAATGGAAAATTAATTCTCAAAAATTCACCTGAAATAGAAATATCTGGAACACATCAATCAGATTTCACAGTTACTTCCCGGCCAGACTCAATTATTAAAGCAGGAAAGACTAGCAATTTCACAGTCCAATTTAAACCCTCCGGCTCTGGAACCCGTGTAGCACGCTTAAATATTATTAACAATGACATGGATGAAAATCCCTATGACTTTACTATTCAGGGAACTGGTATAAGTAATGAACCGGAAATTGATATCCTTGGCAATGGCATATCCATCTCAGATGATGATTATTCCCCCAGTATTAATGATGATACTGATTTTGGTGATTGCAATGTTGCCAGCGGAACCATATCCCATACTTTTACCATTAAAAATTATGGAAATGCTGATTTAAACCTTACTGGAACAGATGATTATGTTGTAATATCCGGCTCCAATGCATCAGATTTCTCAGTCACCTCTCAACCAACTTCTCCTGTATCATCCGGGGGAGGGAACACTAGCTTCACCATTGAGTTTGATCCCAGTGCAACTGGATATCGGTCCGCTATAGTTACTATAGAAAATGATGATATTGATGAAAATTCCTATAAATTTGCTATTCTGGGAACTGGCGTGGTGGTCGTTTCAGAGCAGGATTCACTGGCCCTGGTTGCATTATACGAGAGCACGAACGGAGAGGATGAATGGATAAATGATCACTATTGGAAACAAGGACCCATTAGAAACTGGTATGGTGTAACAGTTAACTATGGAGTAGTTACTGCTCTTCAACTTAATAATAATAATCTCGTTGGTACGCTTCCACCGGAAATCAAAAATTTATCCAATTTAAGTAAACTCGACCTTCAGGGTAATCAGCTTACCGGCTCTTTACTAAAAGAACTCGGTGATTTATCTAACTTAGATACTCTTTATCTTAACAATAACCAGCTAAATGATACCCTTCCTGCAGAATTAGGTGATTTAACCAATCTAAAACATATGTATATTAATAATAACCAGCTGACCGGTACCATCCCCTCCGAATTCGGCAATTTAACCAAACTGATTAAACTTGATCTTCATAACAACAAACTTTCCGGCTCTATACCTCCGGAACTACATAATCTGTCTGAACTGAATTTTCTTAGTCTGAAAAATAACCAAATCACCGGTACTATTCCTGCAGAATTAGGTAATTTGTCGAATCTGGAATATTTTGCATTTAACGGCAACCAGCTGACCGGACCTATTCCTTCATCGTTTACAGATTTAACCGCTTTGAGCAATAATAAAAGTGATATCCGCTGGAATGCTCTTTACACCGATAATGAAACTGTTCGCACTTTTATGAATCAGAAACAAAAAGGCGGTGACTGGGAATCTACTCAGACAGTTGCCCCTGAAAGTTTTACCTGTGGCTCTTCAACTGATTCATCCATAACGCTTTACTGGGAACCAATATCTTATACCAAGGATTTAGGTGGGTATAATATTTTATATGCAGAAACTGAAGGTGGTCCATACACAGATTTCGGCATAACTGAGGACAAAACAATAGATTCTCTGATAGTATCAGGGCTTTCTCCTGAAGTATCTTACTATTTTGTAATTAAAACTCAGACAAATCCTCATCCTGACAACAGCAATACTGTTGTCAGTGACCAATCTGAAGAAATCTCATGTACAACTCTGCAATCACAGGATTCACTGGCCCTGATTGCTTTGTATAACAGTACTGATGGCGATAATTGGACTGATAATTCAAACTGGTTAAGTCAGCCGATTGAAGAATGGTACGGTGTAACAGTAAACAATGGATATGTTACTTCTCTTGAACTTAACGATAATAATCTTAACGGAACTATTCCTTCTGAACTGGAAAAATTATTCAAGTTGGAAGTGATCAAACTCAATAGCAATCAGCTTACCGGTACAGTTCCAACTTCTCTAACCAAACTTACCAATCTGCTCAACAACAGTAGTGATTTTCGCTGGAATGGTTTGTATACTGATGATAATACACTTCGCACCTTTATTAACAATAAACAGAAAGGTAATGATTGGGAATCCACTCAGACAATTGCTCCTGAAAATGTCTCCTGTGGATCAGCAACAGCTAATTCCATAAAAGTAACCTGGACACCTATAAGCTATACAAATGACACAGGTGGCTACCGGGTTTTCTACAGTACTATAAGTGATGGACCTTATACTGAATCCGGTATGACCGAAGATAAAACTGAGAGTTCATTGGTTGTAACTGGACTTGATCCTGAGACCAAATATTATTTTATGGTAAAAACACAGACAAATCCACATACAAATAATAATTTTACAGTTATCAGTGATGAATCTATAAAAGCGTCTAATACTACCCAGGCCCCTACATCCCTGCAATCTGAAGATATGGAAAGTATACCAGAAACATTTGTATTAATGCAGAACCGTCCCAATCCATTTAATCCCCAAACCGAAATAACCTATGCTTTGCCAAAATCAGATCAGGTAACCATTACTATTTATAACATGATCGGTCAACCTGTACGTACACTTATTAACAGTAAAATGCCAGCAGGTTTCCATACAATAATATGGAACGGTTGCGATAATACGGGCCAGCCTGTACCCAGTGGTATATATTTTTACATTATGCAATGCAGTTCGTTTAAACAGATCAAAAAAGCTCTATTGATGAAATAAAAAATTGTTGTGTGTAGGATTGCTTTAAACTTTTGGAATCAATTATCAGCTCTACTTTCTGACTTTATAAACTATCAGGCAGTTTTCTTTTTTTCTTTTTTGTATTCGTATTTAGGTTTTTTACCCTTTAAGACAACATCCCGGGTTATTGTACATTTTTGCACTCCTTCTAGAGAAGGTAAATCATACATGATATCCAGCATTGCCTGTTCCATAATCGAACGCAGGGATCGAGCACCAGTTTGTTTTTTCATTGCCTGAGTAACTATAATTTCTACAGCACCATCTTCGAATTCAAGCTCTACCTCATCCATCTCAAAAAGAAGTTTATATTGTTTGATTAAGGCATTTTTCGGTTTCAGTAATATTTCTTTTAAAGCATTCTTGCCTAAATTATTTAAATTAGTAACAACTGGAAGACGTCCGACTAACTCGGGGATGAAACCAAAACGCAATAGATCGTCCGGTTCAACCCGTTTGAACAGTTCATCTTTTTTTATCCGTTGATTTTTACCTGCTGAAACCCCGAATCCCATAACTTTGGTACCAACCCGGTGAGCGATTATTTTTTCTAATCCCTCAAAAGATCCACCACATATAAACAGAATATTTCTGGTGTCAACATTAACCAGACTTTGTTCAGGATGTTTACGCCCTCCTTTAGGTGGTACGGATACTATGGACCCTTCCAGAAGTTTCAATAAACCTTGCTGTACCCCTTCTCCTGATACATCTCTGGTAATGGAAGAGCTCTCCTCTTTTCTGGCAATTTTATCAATCTCATCAACATATACTATTCCCTGTTCAGCATGTTCTAAATTATAATCTGCAACCTGAAGCAATCTTACCAGAACATTCTCCACATCCTCTCCAACATATCCAGCTTCCGTCAGGGTTGTAGCATCTGCAATGGCAAAAGGGACTTTTAAAAATTTTGCCAAGGTCTGAGCCATCAAGGTTTTTCCAGTTCCGGATGAACCCAACATAAGAATATTACTTTTATCTAATTGTACTTGGTTGGATTTATTAATGATATTATTTATTCGTTTATAATGATTGTAAACTGCAACTGAAATAACTCTTTTAGCCTCTTCCTGACTTATTACATAATTATCAAGTTCCTTTTTTATTTCCTGGGGGGTTGGTACATGCTGAACCAGACTTATCGAACGCTTCGCCAGATCACTCCGAATTATATCTTCTGCATAGCGTACACACTCGTTACAAATATTAACACCTGGTCCGGTTACCATAGCTTCAACTTCATCAGATGCCCTCCCACAGAAAGAGCAAACATATTTTTCTTCCGTTTCCACTAATCCTCCTTTTTCTCCTCACTTTCCTGTTTGGTGAGAATTTGATCAATTATTCCGTATTCTTTTGCCTCTTCAGGAGACATGAAAAAATTTCTATCAGTATCTTTGGAAATCTTTTTTAATGACTGACCCGTATGTTCAGATAATATTTTATTTAATTTTTCACGTAATGTCAGAATTTCCTTTGTCTGTATTTCAATATCAGAAGCCTGACCCTGAGCGCCTCCTAAAGGCTGATGTATCATAACCCTGGAATGTGGTAAAGCAGATCTTTTACCCTTGGTGCCAGCAGCTAATAAAACTGCCCCCATACTTGAGGCTTGTCCCATACAAACAGTTGCAATATCAGGACGTACATACTTGATAGTATCATAAATGGCAAGTCCGGATGATACCATGCCACCAGGAGTATTTAGATATAAAAAAATATCCTTTTCAGCATCCTCCGCAGCCAGAAAAAGAAGCTGGGCTATTACCAGACTGGCAATGTTATCATCAATACCGGAGCCTATAAAAATAATTCTTTCTTTAAGTAATCTTGAAAATATATCATATGCTCGCTCTCCTCTTCCTGTCTGCTCAATAACCATTGGTATTAAACTCATAATTACTCCTCTTGATTAATAATTTTTTGTGATTGCAATATTATTGTCCCGGAGTTATAATTGATGATTTCTTGTTTGATTTTTTCTTTTTAATTTCCTTTACCTTTGAATTATCAATTATAAAATTCATTATTTTTTCATTCAACATTGCTTCCTTCAGGCGTCTCTTATTATCAGGATTTTTATAAAAAGTTTTGATCTTATTGGGTTCCTCTGGAGATGCTGCGGCAATTTCATCAATTTTTTTCTGCAGATCTTCTGAAGAAATAGTAATGTTCTCAATTTTGGTGATTTTATCAGAAATCATATTCCATTTTAAGGTTTGTATAACATCAGGTCGGTGTGACTTCATGAATTTTTCACGCTCAGATTCTTTTAAATTTTGATTATTTCTTTTTTGTTCTTCCCACAGATAATCCATAGTTCGATCCACCATTGAGGGTGGTAAATCAAACTTGTTATTTCTGATTAGTATATTCTTAATGGTATTCTTTAATTTTTCTCTGGACTCATTTTCTTTTTTCTCTTTTAACTTCTTTTTAATATCTTTTTTAAATTCTTCAATTGTTTGGTAATTGCCAATTTCATTAATAAATTCTTCATTCAACTCCGGAAGCTTTTTTTCGAATACAGATTTAATTTTGAATAAATACTTATTGATTTGATCATCCCCTGATTTTTCTGCTTTAGGTATGGGAATTTCCAAACGCTTTTCATCTCCAGGCTTTAAATCAATTAATTGATCTTTTAACATATCACCTAAAGGAGGCTTGCCAATTTCAAATGATCTGCTAACATACTTTTCTCCAATAATAGGCACACCAGAAGAATCAACAGCCTGGATATCTGTTTCAATAATATCTCCCTCTTGTGCTTTTTTCTCAACCGGTTTTACTTCAGCCTTTTGTTCTCTCAGTAGTTCAACAGTGTCTTCAACATCCTTGGCAGATACTTCGCTAATCTCTTTTTCTAATTTCAAACCGGTATAGTTTTTGATCTCAATTTCAGGCTCAACTTCAACTTCAGCAGTGAACTGAAAGGAACCGTCATCATTGAAGCTAAAATCATTTATTTTACCAGGTGATATGGGTTTAATATCATTCTCATCAATAGCTTTACGAAAATAAGTATTGAGCAGCTTGTCTGCCAAATCAGCTTGCATAGAGTCACTGAATTTTTTTTCAACTATATGCTTGGGAACTTTGCCTTTTCTAAAACCATCAACTTGAACATTTTTTTTAAATTCTTTATACACTTTCTCTTTTTGTTCAGTAACATCTTTCTCAGATATTTCAACCTGTAAACTTTTTTTCCAACCTTCAATATTTTTAATACTGCTTTTCACAAAAAACTCCCTATATTTTAAGTAATGTGCGAGAGGTGGGACTCGAACCCACACATCCAGAGATACTAGATCCTAAATCTAGCGCGTCTGCCAGTTCCGCCACTCTCGCAGAAATTAAGACATAAAGATAAATAAATTACATTTAAAATCAAAATTTATTTTAATGATTGTACTTTTAAAATATTTTTATCTTCTCCCATAACAACCAGAATATCACTGGATTTAACTTTATAATCTGCCCGGGGAATCATAGTTATTTTCTCTGGTATAAGTTCTTTAACAACAATAACCTGAACATTATATTCATTAGTTAAATCCAATTCACCGAGGGTTTTACCAACGATTGACTGTGGAGGGGCAAGATCCACTATGCTGTATCCTTCAGCAAGGGGAACATATTCTAAAATATTTTCATGGGTCAATCTTCTGGCAACTTTAAATGACATGTCCTTTTCTGGAAATATGACTTCTGTAGCTCCAATCATATCCAAAATTTTTCCATGCTCTTCACTCAGTGCTTTTGTAATAATATTTTTTATCTTCAGTTCTTTTAGATGAAGAGTAACCAGAACACTTGATTCAATTTCCCCTAAGCTCACCACCACTCCATCCAAATCCTCCAGACCAAGTGATTCCAGGGTATCCCTGTCTGTTGCATCTGCAATTACAGCTTTATGTATAGAATTTTTAATCTTATCAATTTTTTCTTCTTCCATATCAACTGCTATTACCTCAATTCCTGCATCTGAGAGATTCATGGCAAGATAATAGCCAAAGCTGCTCAAGCCAATTATTGCAATCCCCTTCACAAATACCTCCAAAAAAAATTATAAATCTTAATCGATGATTCCTGCTGCAATATATATAATCCTGAATTACTATCCAATCTTAATCTCTCCCTCAGCATATCTGAACTTTACCTGTTTATGTTTTTGAGATAAAGCTAATGCCAGTGTTAGAGGACCAAGTCTTCCAATAAACATTAAAAAAATAATTAATATCCGACCAGCTTTTGATAACTGTGGAGTTATTCCCATTGACAATCCAACTGTACCAAAAGCTGAGAAGACTTCAAATAAAATTTTGATAAAATTTCCTCTATCATGTCCATCAATCTGAACATGTTGTTCTGTTAATAAAAGCACAAAAAATATAACACCTATTATCAATACTGAACTGAACACAATTGCTATCACTTGACTGATGGTCTCTTTGGAAATAGTTCTCCTAAAGATATGAGCATTTTCTCTTCCTCTGAACTTTGAAAAAAACAAAGCAATAAGAATACCAAAAGTGGTAACCTTAACTCCCCCGCCGCATGATCCGGGTGCTGCTCCAACAAACATCAAAAACATCAGTATTAAACACGCACCATTAGTTAATGAATTCATGGAGACAGTATTAAATCCTGCAGTTCTTGCCGTAACTGATTGAAAAAGAGAAATTAAAAAAGCAGGAATTGTACCAATTTGCTCAAATGAATATTTTTTTTCTATAAAATATAAAATCACTGTTCCGATGATAATTAAAAAAAGTGTAACTGCAAGTACTACTTTAGTGTGAAAAGATATAGTTTTTTTTTCTTTGTGGCGCAGAGAAAATAGTTTTTTTATATCCAGTAAAACAATAAAGCCTAAACCCCCAAGAATAATTAAGCTCATTAAAATAAAATTTAACCAGGGATCAGTACGAAATCCTTCAAAACTATCAGTATAAAGACTAAAACCAGCATTGCAAAAAGCGGAGATAGAATGAAAAACACTATGGTATAATGCTTTAGGAAAAGAATAGTATGCCAACCAGCGTAGAGTAAATAAAATCACGCCGATTCCTTCAATAATAAATACTAAAATTATTATTCGATATAAAAAGCTGGCAATATTTGGTACCGGCTCATTAACAATAGTAGAATCAATTACATCCCGGTTTCGGATTGAAACTCTTCGATGTAGTAAATACAGGAAAAAAGTAGAAAATGTCATAATTCCCAGACCACCTATTTGAATCAATACCATAACAATAATCTGACCAAATAAGGTAAAATCTGTTCCAATATCCACAACAGTTAAACCGGTTACACACACTGCAGAAACGGAAGTAAATAAAGCATCTACAAAACCTAAAGAACCCGACTGTTTAGCTATGGGTAACATTAACAATATAGTGCCGACTATGATAATAATAAGAAAACTAAAGACTATCATTCTAGTCGGGGTTAGATTAAATCTTTGTTTTACAGATAGAGTCAATTAATTATCCTTTTCGTTTTCTTTTCTCATCTGCATAATACGGACTTTCTTAATTCTGTTTTCAAATAATGACTCAATGCTGAATTTATAATTTCTATATACAATTTCCTCATTATGCTCCGGGATTCGTCTCAATTTATTAAGTATAAATCCTCCCAGACTTTCATATTCATCTTCTGTAGGTAAATCCAGAGCAATTCTTTCATTTAATTCTTCAATCCCTATTTTTCCATCTACAATCCAGGAATTACCATCAACCTTTGAAATGAGTGATTTTTCATTATCATACTCATCCTGAATCTCACCAACTATTTCTTCAATAACATCCTCTAAAGTAACCAATCCCGCCGTTCCCCCATATTCATCAACTACAATTGCCAGGTGAATACGCTCTTGTTGAAACTCTCGAAGCAACTCATCAATCTTTTTTGTTTCGGGAACATAGTAAGGTTTTTTAACCAAATCTGCTAAATTATCAAATTTCTTGTTTTTATTCTTATACTCCAATAAATTTTTAACAAAAAGTATCCCTATTATTTTATCAACATCCTCATCATAAACCGGTATTCGAGAATGCCCCTTACTTCTAACCAGTTTAATCACTTCGTCATAAGTGGCATTTTTTTCTAAAACAACCATATCCATGCGGGGAACCATAACTTCTTTGACAGCAGTATCACTAAACTTAAATATTGAATTTATCATCTCCTTTTCTTCATTGTCAATTGTTCCCTTTTCTTCACTAACCTGAATAACTGTCTTCATATCATCCTTGGTAATAAACAGATCATCCTTTTTAACTTTAAAAACTACGGCAAACATCTTATATAATTTATCAAATAAATAAGAAATAGGCGTAAATACCTTTACCACTCCCATTAAGGGTAAGGATACTGCCAATGCAAATTTCTCATAATTTTTCACTGCAAATACTTTGGGAGTAACTTCACTGAAAATCAATATTATAATTGTAACTAATATGATTTCAATAAGTAATTTATTGGTTCTGCCCAGATAGTGCTCGGGAATATATTTACTTGTAAATAAAGCCGCCAGGGTTGCTGCGGCAACATTTACAATTGTATTACCAATAAGAATAGTCATTAAAAGTCGTCTTGGCGTTCTGAGAAGTTTTAAAACACGTAATAAATTTTTTGATTTTTTTTTCTTCTCTTTTAAACGATATATATCATTCGATTTAAAAGAGAAATAAGCAGATTCAGAACCTGAAAAAAAACCTGAAAGGAAAATAAAAAGCACAAAAAATATTAGAGCATACACCGCTTCAAATTCCAATTATAAATATACCTCCGTTTTCTTAATTAATATTTAATTTTTTTATATAAAAATCTTCTCTTTTATGCATATTGATCTTTGATTCTGTTTGATTATCATCATAGCCTAACAAGTGCAGTATACCATGAATAACTAATCTGGTAAGTTCCATATTTACATTTACTTCATAATATTCTGACTGTTCGATTGCTCTATCCACACTAACATAGACCTCACCCCATACTTCATCTTCATTCATAGGAAAAGCTAACACATCAGTTGGCATATCCCTGTTCAAAAATTTTTTGTTTAATTTTGAAATATAATCATCAGAGACTAAAACAATTGATACATCACCCCGAGGAGATTCTTTCTCTATATCAAATATAGTATTACATATCCGCTTTATCCAGTCCGCTGAAACAATTCTTTTTACATTATTATAATTTACCTTAACAGAAAACCTATCAGGTGGTTCAGCTCTACTTGTTTTTTTCATTATAATCTATCCTTGTATGAAAAGTTCCAGCTAAAATAGTTAAAAAACTCTCCTTAATTTTTTCAAGATCTTTTAACGTTAAGGGTGACTCATCCAATTCACCTTCATTAAATCTTTCATCAATCAATTTATCAATCATCCCCTTTAATCGGCTATGAGTAAATTTTTTCATGGTTTTTGTGGCAGCTTCGATTGTGTCTGCCAGCATAACAATTGCTGCTTCCTTAGTCTGAGGCTTCGGACCAGGATATGAATAATCTTCAACACTTACATCATCATCTGTAGAACTTTTCTCTAAAGCTTTCTCATAAAAAAATTTCATAGAATTAGTACCATGATGTTGCTCGATAATATCTTTCACTGCTTCCGGAATCTTATATTCTTTGGCAATCTCAACCCCTCTTTTAACATGATTCTTTAATATCAAGGCACTCATGCGAGGAACCAATTTATCATGTGGGCTCTTATTGGCTAATTGGTTTTCAATAAAATATTCCGCCTTTTCCAATTTTCCGATATCATGATAATATGATCCCACTCTGGCAAGAAGTGAATTTGCTCCCAGAGCCTGTGCAGCTGATTCTGCTAAATTACCAACAATAATGGAATGATGATAGGTTCCTGGCGCCTCAAGAGATAATCTCTTTAATACAGGATGATTTAAATTAGACAGCTCCAGTAATGAATAATCAGTAGTTAAATTAAAAATCGACTCTATCAATGGCAGAAGACCATAGGTTATTATTGGTGCAAAAATTCCCATTATTATACCATATGGCAAATGACTGAGAATATCATTAAAAGATTTGAGATGCAATAAATCTACAATAGTAATTATTAAAATATAAGTTCCGGCAAGTATAAAAATCGATTCTACCAGTTGACGTCTTCCCCCAACTCTATGTATGGTTATCACACCTGCAATACTCATAAAAAAAGATACCACTGTTATATTGAAATCATTCCCCCACATCCCACCTACCAGCAGACTGATAAATACAGCCCCTATAAATGCAATCTGAGTATCAAAAATAGTAGTTAACAGCATTGAGAAAATAATAGCAGGTACTAAATATTCATTAATCTTAAACTCCTTAACCAAAAACGAAAGTATGGAAATTATAGATATTAATATAACTATTACTATAATTGATTTTGTATCTTCCAGTAATTCAGCATTATAAAAATAAATATACGAAGCAAAAAATAAAAACAATAAAAGTATAAATGCAAATCTACTGATATATGAAAAAATTTTCTTCATACCACGAGAATTTACACCCGACTCTGCTTTTTTGGCAGCCAGTGATTCTAATTTCATACGTATCCCTTTAGTAATTCTTTCATTATTATCCACGATCTTCTCGTTTTTCTTAACAAAACCACTGCTTCGAGGTACTCTGGCAACAGCATTTTCAATCCGTTCGTTATATGCCTGCTCATTAAATATCAAATTAGGTTCAAGAAAATAGCTTATTATACCATACCCAATCTGAGCTAAAAAATCTTTTCTTTGATAACTATTAGTTAATTCCTCTATTATTTTTTGCTTAGCTGTATTAAAATCATAAAATTCATCTATCGATCTTACTACTTCTTCATCTGATTCAATAATTACTACTCTTTCATCAACCAAATTTAATTCGTCCTTTTCAATATTATATATTCCAACTGCCATGATATCCTGAACAATCCGGTCAATATTTGTATGTAGTTGAGAAAGATCCTGTTTATCTAATTTGCTATTTCTTCTGATCAATAAATCTTTATAATTTGAATCAGAAAAACTGATATTATACTTAATGAACAAGGAATCACTGTTATGTAATATATCCTTTTTACTTTTTAGAGGTGCATTTCTTATGATTCTCACATGATTAAAAAAACTATCAATATTTTCCAATATATCTGAGGTTTTTTTAGGCCTGCGTATAAATATATAATGAACTTTCTGTTCAGCAATCTCACAATCTCTCTGATATTCCTCCTGGGTCTTCAATATCTCAAAACTGAATGGAGCCACAATCCTGCGGTTACTTATATTGCCCTCTTTTAAATCAGCAAATTCCAGAGAGGTATCAGTGGGAAACATAAGTATTAAGATAAAGGACAGGATGAGAATGGTCAATAAATGTAATCCATTTCGTACCTTCTTATCAAAAGAATTCTCCATTTTTTTACCATGGCCCTGTAATAATTTTCTGAATGATACGATTATACGTTTCAAATAATATCTCATTCTCTGCTCTCCTTATCCTGCTGGAACTGCTCGTACGCACTAATAATTCTCTTGACCAGTTTATGGCGTATTACATCTTCTTTATTTAAATAAATAAAAGCGATACCATCTATGCCCTTCAAAATCTTTTGAATCTGGATTAAACCTGAATTTTTGCCCTGGTTTAAGTCGATTTGAGTTATATCTCCTGTTATTATAGCTTTGGAATATTTTCCCAATCGTGTCAAAAACATTTTCATCTGCATTGATGAACAATTCTGTGCCTCATCTAAAATAACAAATGCATTATCTAAAGTTCTTCCCCGCATATATGCTAAAGGTATGATCTCTATTGTTTTCTGTTCCACAAAATTTTGTAATTTATCAGAGGGTAACATAGCAAAAAGAGCATCTGTTAAAGGTTTTAGATAAGGATCCACTTTTTCCATTATATCACCAGGCAAATATCCTAAACTTTCACCGGCTTCAATTGCAGGTCTGGATAAAATTATTCTGGAGACCTCTTTTTTAAACAATTTTGCCAGGGCAATAGCTACAGCAAGAAAGGTTTTCCCGGTACCTGCAGGTCCAATAGTAAACACTATATCATTCAACTCAGCAGCTTCAATATATTTATATTGACCTGGTGTTTTTGCCTTAATCTCTCCCTTTTTGCCTTTGAAAACTAAAGATTGTATCCTGGGTGTTTGTTTTTTCTGTTTTTGATTATTATCGATATGGACAACATCTATAATAGTTTTAATATCATCAGAACTAATATTTTTATTCTTTCCTAATATATCAAAAATTTCATAAAATAGCTTTTCAACCTTCCTTACATCCGTACCTTGCCCCCGTACAATTAAATCATCTCCCCTCACAACAATATTGATTTTGAACTTGGATTCTATAAGATCAATATGTTCATCATGAGGACCAAATAACTTTAATTGATCAATATCATCTATTTTAATATTAATGCTTGTATTCTTCATATATAAAAAGCTCTCTTCTTGAAAAAAATATTTCAAGTAAGAGAGCTTGTAAAACTTAAATTTCCAAATTAATATCTAGCAAAATGTCAGTTAATAAAACTGTACAGCATACCTTTTTTAATTCTTGGGAATAGTGATGACCTGATAAGGATAGATAATATTTGCATCCTCTATAACATCATTATTAGCTTCATACAATTCAGTCCACTTAGTTGGATCACCAAAAACTTCAGCCATACCAGCAATCTTAGATAAAAATTCGCCTTTTACTACCAGATGCTCATTTTCGGCAACACCACGAGCAATATTAAATATTTGCTCCGGATAAATCAAATCTGCATCTTTTATCTGATCCTTATTAACACAATATATTCTTATCCACTGATAAGGATTACCATAGATATCGTCCTTTTTGGAAATATCCCAAAGATTATCCCCTCTGACTACAGTATACTTATCAAAAATATTAGCAGGCATTTTAGCGCATAGATTTGCTGCCTTACCTTCTAACTGCTCAATTTTATTTTCCATCTCGGTAAGAAGGTATATATTGCTGTTCTTAGCTTCTTCAATGCGGTTTTTCAGGTCTTTGAGTTCATCTTTACTTCTGAAAAGTTCTTCCGGACTTAATGCTGCCAGACCATCCATTTCACTATCAATATCCTCTAAATTCTGACGGTATTCATTAACACTTGCCTCATCAGTACCCAGCATTGTATAAATCTCATCCCATTTTGTATCAATTTTACTCTGTACTTCGGCAATCTGTGATTCTAATGAATCAATGTCAGCTTCAAGCCTTTCAATTTCTGCTTGATTCTCCTCTTCTTCTGCTTGTAATTCTGCAAGCTGCACCTTATAATCTTTCATTTTAATTTCTCGCTCATCTTGAGCTTGACCAAAACTACTGACTACAAAAAGCAGCATGCAGAGTATGACAAAAAATATTGTCAGTTTACTCTGAAATCTCATTATTATTCCCTCCATAATTTCATTATTAATTATATTTTATCCAGTTATAATTTTGACTCTACTTTTTCCATTTCTGCTTCTACTTCTTCAAGTTCTGCCTTTTTATCAGCCAATTTTTGTTCCAACTCGGTTTTTTCTTGTTTCAACTCTTCTACTTTCTCATTTGTTGACTCAACTGCAGCTTGGGTTTCATCAAGGGTAGTAAGCTGTTCTTCATTAGCATAGCGAGTACACCCTGTGATAAGGAAAGAAGCAATAATAACGATTCCAAATAAAGCAGTTACTAACTTCTTAGCAATTTTTCTCATCCTCTACACCTCCTTTTGGTTATAATTACAATTAGTTACCTTAGTAAATAATATTAATAAAAAAAAATGATATTGTCAAGAAAAAAATAATTTAGTTTAACATTTATTACTGCTTATACATCTGACTTTTGGGTTAATCTAAGTCCCAATTCTTTTAACTGTTTATCATCAATTGGCGAAGGTGAGTGATCCATTAAGGACAATGCACTTGTAGTTTTAGGAAAAGCTATAACCTCCCTAATTGACTTTTCACCTGCTAAAATCATCACCAAACGATCGAATCCAAAAGCAATACCGCCGTGCGGAGGAGCTCCGAATTCCAAAGCTTTCATTAAAAAACCAAACTTTTTTTCAACCCAACGGGGAGTTATGCCAATTATATCAAAAATTTTACCCTGAATTTCTTTTTTATGATTCCTGATGCTACCCCCGGCAATTTCATAGCCATTGATTACCAGATCATAGGCTCTGGCATGCACTTTACTAACATCATTATCAAGGAATTTAATGTCCTCAATTTTAGGAGAAGTAAAAGGATGATGCAGGGCATTAAATTTCTTTTCCTCCGGATCCCACTCAACCAGAGGAAAATCTACTATCCATAATGGTGCAAACACGGTATCATTAATAAGGTTATACTCTTCTGCAAGTGTTAAACGTAAATTCCCAAGCGCAGAGCAGCATACACGGTCTTCCGCTGCTATCAGAAAAATTACATCACCGGCAACAGCATTGAAACTATTGCAAATTTTAGTAATAATAGTATCAGAGACAAATTTTTTCATTGGTGTTTTTACGGTCTCATCAGTAATTTGAATTGGAATCAAACCTTTTGCTCCGTATTGTTTGACAAAATCAGTGTAGGCATCAATTTTTTTTCTTGACAGGTTACCCACGCCTTCAAGTTTTATTCCTTTAACTTTCCCTTTATTCTTTAATGTCATCTCAAAAACTCTGAATCCACAGTTTTCAATCATATTACTTATATCAGAAATTTCCATACCAAACCTGATATCCGGATTATCTACACCATATCGGTATAAAGCGTCGGAATAAGAAAGTATGGGAAAACTTTCTGGTAAATCAACTGCTACTACTTCCTGAAATACTTTTCTGGTCATACTGGTAAAGATATCATATACATCTTTTTCATCAATAAAGGACATCTCAACATCTATCTGGGTGAATTCCGGTTGCCGGTCAGCTCGTAAATCCTCATCGCGAAAACATTTAACAATCTGAAAATATCGATCATAACCTGATATCATTAAAAGCTGCTTATAGGTCTGAGGTGACTGGGGGAGTGCATAAAAACATCCCTTATGTAAACGACTTGGTACCAAGAAATCCCGAGCCCCTTCAGGTGTACTTTTCATTAAAAAAGGGGTTTCAATCTCCAGGAACCCTTCCTTATCAAAAAATTCTCTTACACTCCTGGCAACCCTATGTCTTAAGGTTAAATTTCTCTGTAAACGGTTTCTTCTCAGGTCTAAATAACGATATTTAAACCGGAGTTCTTCTGTAGCATCAGGAGGTTCAGTGATTAAAAATGGTAAGGGAACAGAATCATTATAAATTAATAATTCTTTTGCTCTTACCTCTATTGCTCCGGTAGCCATTTCATCATTTTTCATTCCCTCTGGTCGCAAGCCGACTTCCCCCTTAACTGCAATTACTGATTCCATTCTTAATTTTTGGGCTTTCTGGCACATTTCTTTATTATTCTCAGGATTAAAAACTACCTGGGTTTTACCCCATCTATCTCTCAAATCTATAAATATAACTCCTCCATGATCCCGATGTTTTGCAATCCAACCCATTAGGATAACATTATCACCGCAATTTTTTTCACTAAGTTGACCACAGGTTTGAGTTCTTTTCCAGCTGCTCTTATTCAATAAAACCGCCTTTCTTCCTAATATCCGAAAACATATGTTTGACGGAAAGTAACATTTCCTGCTTTTGAATCAACGGACCTGAAATCATTCCAATGACTGATTCTGGCTATTATACATCGTTCCACTCTTTCGTTATTCAGAGTTGAGGACTGTATTGACGCATTTATTACTTCTCCTGCAGGATTAACTGTAATTCGCACTACAACTTTACCTTTCAGAGAAGGATACCGTCTCAATTCTCTTTCATAACAGTATTTTATCACTTTATTATGTGATTGTAATACCTGCTGAATAGCCTGAGCACTACGATATTGATTTCTCTTGGAACTTTTTTCTTCCCCTTGTTGTGATGATTCAATAGTCAATTCTCCTTTACGACTCATAAGCTCTGAGTTACTCCCCTGATCTTCAGTTATTAAATCATTTATACTTGTTTGTCCACCTTTTCGTTTTCCATATCCTTGATTACTTTCCTGACTACCACTTCCCTGCGAAGCGCTTTTTAAAATTTGTAAACCATCGACAGAAGAAAGTATATTATCTAAATCCTCATCTGTATTATTTCCACTGCTCCCACCTTCAAAAATACTGACAGCACCATCCCCTGCGGCAGTTCTGTTTGAACTTGTCAATATTCCCAATAATCCTTTTGATCTGACTTTTCTGGATACTTCCCTGCGCGCTTCTCTCCGTGCTTCTGCAGAAGACGTTGCTCTGGCAGAAGTAGAAGGAGATTCCCCCGATGTACCTGGAGGTTCTGATCCTTCCTCACCCAGGCCTTCACCTTCTTCACTTCCTGTGCCTTCTTGTTCTGCTTCTGTGGATTCTTCAACCTCACTTCCGGAAGAAAAAGTTACATCTCTTTTCCCTTCAACTGGTTCTTTTTCCAGTATAAATGAAGCAAACTGCTCTTGAATTCTCTTAATTTCTCGTTCAGAAAACTTCTCCACCGGTTGCATGGCTAAGATTGACACAAAAATTGCTTCTACCAATATCGCTGTAATTAATATCAGTAAAAAATTCTTATCCAATTGTTGAAAAAAAGATTTCTTAAAATATTGTATGTTTAAATTAGCAGAAAATTTTGATCTTGGTTTATCAGCTTTTCCGCCTCTAATTTTCTTACTCATTAAACCTCTTTTTGATAAACAACTAAGCGTAAATTGGGGAAATTTGATTGCCCACAGGTAGCCATAATTTTTATCAATAATTTATAGGGTAAATTTTTATCCCCTTGAATAGTTACCCTTCCTGAATATACTGCCCCATATTTTTGTTTCATCTCTTCTGCTTTTTGAGCATACTGCTTAAGCTCATTATTTAATGATGGTATAATGTATCCATCGATCTCATTAACTGCAGAAGTCTTCACTACAGCTTTACCGTTAACCAGAATCCAATCCGAGGAAACAGTGACATCCAATCCCAATTGAGGTGCTTTTTGAGTTATGGATGAGGGAAGAGTGAGATCATCAGAAGGGTTAATCAGCTGACCCTGCGTGGAATATGTTTTCAACAGAAAAACCAGAATTATTGTAAACATATCCATCATGGAGGTAAGCTGCAAACGCACTGTCTTTCCTCTCGTCCTGACTCTTTTTTTTCGATCTAATCTCGAGGCCATAATTTTTATATTACTCCATTAATAAATTCTTGCACTAAAGGAGACATTAGGGAAAAGAATAATTGTTTTTCCCTCAACTTCCACTTGTCGTGATGCATCCATTGTTTTTACTATGGTCTGGTAGGTAATATCAGATTCTGCCATAATTATTATTTCATTTGTATCACCGAACCTGGTGCCGGCTTTTTGCTTTATCTCATACAATTTATTTGTAAGCATATCAAAATCATGTTGGCCATCGACCAGAGGTAAAGAAGGCTTATTGGTTTCTGCGCCGGAAAGCACTGCTAAACTGCTGGAAATAAAAAACCCCTGATCAGTTACCGTAACGGTTAAATCTAATTCCTTCTGATGTTCTTCAGGAATTTCTTTTTCCATTTCCATTCTCTGCTCTGAGGCAGCAGGGGGAAGATTAAGTTCGATAATTCCTAATCTGACAAATTCTGCTGAACTTAATAACAATGGTATCAATACAACCATAAGATTCATCATTGGAGTAATATTGAAATGCATTTCCTCAATATCGTGTTTCATCATTTTTGATGGTCTGTGTACCATTGCTCTATCCTCACCTGGAGAGAATATTTATTAATTTTACTGTGTGTTCATCAATTTCATCAATTATTGAAATGGTTTTATTATGCAAGATTGTATAAATCAATATAGATGGAATTGAGATACTTAAGCCGGTCAACGTTGTATTCATAGCCACAGATATACCATGAGCCAGCATGGTTGACTTCTGAGCGGCATCAATACCAGGTACTGAAACAGATCTAAACGCCAATATTAATCCATAAATAGTCCCCATAAGACCGATCAGAGTAGAAATATTACCTATCATGGCTAAATAGTTAGTTCTGTTTTGTAGTTTTGGTAATACTTCCAGTGTTGCTTCATCCACTGCATTTTGAAAATATTCCGCTTTAGAACCCTTGGCCTTTTGCAATCGCAGAAAGCCTTTAAGAATTATTCTGGGTAATACTTTATTCTGTACTTTTCGACACAAGGTTATGGCTTGTTTTAAATCCTTAGCGGCAAGCAATTTTCTAATCTGAGACATAAATTTTGGAACATCTATATTAGAAACCAGATAGAGATAATATGTCCTTTCTATTGCAATAGCGATCATAAAACCTGCTGTAATCAAAAGTATCCACATAAAAACAAAACCATTCGCTTCCGGGCTGAAACTATGCCAATATTCTGTCATAATTGTCCTCCATTTTAAACACTCTTTTTACCAGTGGTAAAATTCTATTTTTCTTTTTTCTTTTTTCCCTTTGTATTATTTTTTTTTAACCGATCTTTTTTCATCGTATTTTTAATACTCTCTATATTTTCAATCTTTCTAAGTTCTTCTTTTAATTCAGGAACCTCGCCCTGAGCTTTATTTACTTCTTCTGAAAATTTTCTTTCCAGATCAATCTTTTTAACATCTGTTTCTACCCGCTTGGGCATTATTGTTACATTTGGTCTGTCAATTTCACCCTTAATACTGATTTCATCAAGTATCAGCTCATTTGATACAGTATCCGAAGGATTCTGGTTTAATTCTTTTGTTGCCGAAGAAACTGTATCCTTTTTACTGTTCTGAGCAATACCATTTCCAACCAGGATGAGCCCTGATATTATCACCAAAAATATTTTAGCATTCAACCCATTCATCTTCATACTTTCACCTATACTATAAATCTTCCTTACGAATATAGGAAATCTCAACAAAATCCTCAAGTCTAAAATGTATATTTTTTAATACTTTTAACGCTATAACATTTTTATTCTGCTTTAAATGTGAGGTGAATATCTGTGAACCACTTTTGTGTTCACCTTTTATTTGTTCTCCATTAATATACACTTCTAAAATATTTTGCCTCTTCAACCTGATTTGACCGTATACCGGATATCCTGGTATGTGCACTACTTTGCGCAGGTAACTGTGGTAATGCACTAAATCTGAATTTTCAAATGGAGTGCCGGAAGTACTACGTCTGTCAGTGGTATCGTTTGTAAAATAAATCCATTCCTGAGCAGAAAAATCAGGCTGTTGCCATCCTTTATAAAAAACATGTGATACTTTCCAGGTTGTGTCCGGGGTACAGGTAATTCTGATAAGAGAAATATCTAATTTCTTACTATAAATTTCAGGATCCAGTTTAATTAATTTTATCGCTAGTTTGTATAGATTATCGGATTTATCTTTTTTATTTACTAAGGACTGATAAATATTTTCTAGTAGATTCCTTTCAAATTTTTCTAAGAAATAAATATGGTCTTCAAATGCAGTAAGACAACTTTCATAAATAAAATCATTGGTATTGTTGAATAACTGATCTGCTTGCTGTTTGTTTTTTTCAGCCTCATTGATATACGTATCAATAGTATCAGAAATACCGAGAGAAAAATTTATTAATCTATTCTGTATAGGCAGGGTATTATAAGAAATAAGATCAAAACTATTCATATACTGCATGCTTTTCAAATATAATTCCACAACCAAATTCGCATATAATTCAGAAGATTCAATTAAATTCACCAGGTTATTAATATTATCAATAGCCGGTTGTTTTTTATTTATTAGATAACTCCTTTGAAACTGGTGCGCTGCTTTACCGAATTCACTGAGTCCCTGATAGGATAAATGTATAAACCGCTTTGGAAGTATATCACTTAAATCTAAAATTTTGTTTCTGGATGAATCAATCCAGGTATTGTTAAGATGTAAGGAATCCGAAAGGAAAATATTCTTTTTATGAGACTTTATTGCTTTTTCGACTAAGGGTCTAATAGTAGTTAACAGCAACTGTTTTTGATATTCCAATTTTTCTAAACCTTCTAGTTCTGAGGGCACTGGAACAGTCAGTAAATTTTCAGCAGCCTCCTTGTTAACATCAGCTTTGTGATATAGCATCTCTGATACCTTATTTTCTATTTTACTCAGCCATTGAGTGCTATCTTGATCATTTTTTTCCAATTTTTCTTCACTCCGGACACTTTTTTGAGATTCTATCTTTCTTAAAACTGGCAGGGCTTTAGAATATTTATTATACGCTTGCAGGTAAGTATTTTCACACTGAAAAAGTACTTCATTTCTTCTTACTGCCTTTTTATCAACAGGCATAGTATCTGGTAATTGTTGCCCTTTTAATGCCCGAGTAAACTGTTCATATATTTGCCCGATTCTGAACAAAGACTCCGGAAGTCTCTTACTCTTATACTTCACTACTTCCTGATAACGGAACAGAAGACTGTCTAACAATGCTCTTTTTTTTCTCATACTACTGTTATATCCAAAACCTGAAATTCCTGTGGTAACCTTCTCATACCGATCATGCATAAGTCTGCTTGCTTTAAAAAGACCTTCTGCAGCATAATAATCATGTGTATCGTAATCCGCTGCTTTTAAATCCTTGTTCTTAATGTGAGCACGGTAATAAGCTGTTTCTGCTTCTCTTGCTAAATTCTTTTCAGAAAACATTTCTCCCAATCTATAATAGGCATCAACACATAAAGAAGATTCAGGATACATAGCAGGATATTTTTGATAAGTGTGTAAAGCTTTTTCATAATTATCCACTTTATAATAATAATCTGCAAGTTTAAAGTTTATATCCGGTGTTTTATGTGCTTCAGGATATTGTATTATCCATCTCTCAGCTGTTTCTATAGCCTTATTCCAGTTTTCAGATTTAACATAATAGATGTGAGCGTTAAAAAATGCATTCTGTGATTCTGCGCTATCACTAAGAACCTCTGTAAGTTCTTCATATTTTTCAGCACTTTTCCCGTACTCTTCCACTTCGGCATAATCATAAGCTAAATTATTCAAAGCATCAATATATAATTTAGAACTTCTATATGAAAGTATAAGTTGATTATAGGAACGTATAGCATACTCAAGATTACCAATTTTTTCATATTCCCGGGCAGAATTAAACAAAGCTCTGTCTGCGAAATCTAACAATGGCACTTCCATGGCCATACGGAAATATTCTGCCGCTGCCTCGCTATTCTTTCCGGATTTTACAAGTTGTTGAGCTTTTAAAAATATGGACTGACCATACAATTCTCTTACTTTATTTTTGATATCTTTGGGAAGTTTGTACTTAAGAAGTCTTTTGGCAAGTGCTTCGGCACTTTTAAAATCTTCTTTACCTATATAACTTTTAGCTATTGAAAGTTGTACAACATAAATCTGATCGCTATCCGGAAAATACTTGGTCAGGGTTCTATAATATTTTATTGCCTTATTATATTTCTTATGAAGGTAAAAAAGAGCACCAACATTTGCCAAAACAGTAGGAGTATTAGCATCAAATGGAAAAAGTTTAATATAATTATCACAGGCCATAATCAACAATTCTTCGGCTTGACTAAGGGGTATTTCGGATACATATACTGAATCAGTAAAATCAATTGCTGTTCCCTCTCTTTTTTCCCGCTGTACCAAAGAATCAGCTACAACAACTGCATTCTTGGCCGCATCCTTTATTGAGCCTAATCCTTTTTTACGTGCATAACTTTTATACCTGGGTGCATCATATGCCATACTTATGGTCATATACTCCTGTAAAGCATCTTCATATGCATGTAATTTGGTATCTAAAATCAAGGCAATATTCCATCGAATCATATAAGCATTTACATGTTCCGAGAATGTTTCCAGATACTTGTTTCCCAGGGTTACTACAGACTCATACAGTTTTCGGTTTTCCTTTTCTTCAGCCTTTTGAAGTAAATAATTGATATTATTCTTTAAAGCTTCTTCAGTCAAACTATATGCATTTTCTATAGCATCAACGTCTTCTACTTTATCCCACCATGCACTTTCAATATTATATAATTCAAATAACTTTTTTCTATTAAGATACGTTTGTCTTTCATCATCAAGAGCAATATAACAATTAACAATCTTTTTTTGAATAACCGGAGCCTGAGGTGAAAAGGGATTATAATCAATTAATGCATTATAGATTTGAATTGCCTGACGGAATTCTTCCCGTTTGTTGAAATAAATATCCCCAAATTCACTTAAAATCTGTTCCCCCCAGGAAGGATTATTAATTTTATCTAAATAATGTAAAATTTCATCTAATTCTCCAAAATCCATAAAACAAACTGCAATATATTCCAGAGCCTCATCATAAAGATCAACACTTCTTGTTTCCCTGTGACTTTTCAGATCTTTACTTTTTTTTATGCTTTCAACCAAATTAGTAAAAAAGCTTATTGCTTCAGGATATTTACTCAATCGATAATAACTCCACCCCAGTTTATAAAGTGCTTCATTATAATGTGAACTCTGCCGCTCTTTAAGTACACGTTTATAGTACTTAATTGCTTCTTTAATATCATTGCGGGGAGGATTAAAAAAATATTCTCCCAATCTCATATGAGCTTCGGTTACATAATCACTCTCAGGATATTTATTGATTAAATGTAAATAATATTGATGGGCTCTATCCGGATTGCCTTTATCTTCATAAAGAAATCCGATATTATATATAGCATCATCTACTTTATCACTTTCCGGAAATTCATCTATAATTCTTTGATAAAGATCGAATGTGTGGGGAAACTCCAGAGAAGGTTCCTGGGGAACCTGAAAAGATGAATCCTGCATACTTTCCTCAAACTCTTTGCTGTATTCATCCATTTTATCCAAATAATCATCTTTTTCCTTAAAATAGTATAAATCGGCAAGCCGTATTAAAACATCATCCATTACCTCTCTATCCAAACTTTTTTGTAATATCCTTTCGCCATCTTCTATTCCTCTTTCAATAAGAATCCTTTTTTCATTTTGAAGATTTTCCAGCTTTTTCATATAATAGACTTTATAACTTTGTAATTCAGGAAGTGAAACATCCCAAAATGAAGAATCTCTTTTTTCTCCCTGGGCAAATATATGAGAAAAACAACAATCAAATACTATCAAAATTATTATAAAAAATGTATTACTCTTTTTCATTCTTTTTTATATTTCCAATATTCTCTTCAATCTCACCGATAATTGACTCTTTAAGCTGTTTGTCAAAGTATTCATTTTTAAAAAATTCTTCTCGTTTCTTGTGTTTTTTTCTAACAGATTCCTTTTGTATCTGTTGTTCCAGCTGAGAAATATCCTTTAATAACCCTTTCACCTGCTCTTCAAATCTCACTTGTTTTTTAATATACGTATCGTCTAAGACATCAAGTGCATACGATACCTCACGAATATTAGCATCAAGCTGTTTAATTCTGGCAAAGTTTATATCACTGATCCCGTAACCGCTATAATAGGCCCACTGATCTAAATTGACTTGAAACTTTTCCGGATAGTTTTCCCGCAACCAAACTTCATATTTATTTATTGAATTATAGTAAGCATAAAGTTCTGAAAGCTTTATTTCCGCTCTGCTAACCGTCAAAAAATCATCCTTCTCCTTAGCCAAGTCACAATTTTTATTGATTTGATCAATATAACTCTTAATTTTTTCTTTTTCCTGTAAAATTCGAGTTAACAGAGAACTGAAATAATAATCCAAATATTCTTCCTGATCAATATTATTAGCACTGACATTACTTCTGGAATAGTTTAATGATAAATTCGGAGATTGTTCTTTATAGGTCTCTAATAATTTATTACGTAATATGCGGATTCTGTTTTTCAATTCCTCATCTCTGATGGAATCAGCTTTCTGTTCAAGACTATCCAGAGTAGCTATTTTTTTTCTTAACGCAATATCAGAACCAGAGTGTAATTTATCTATTAATGGCTTCAGTTCCTGTGATTTATCACCTGTGCTATATAAAAAATCTGCAATGGTACTTAATCTGTTTAATAATTTATCTGTTTTGCTTGATTCATCATATTTTTTTTCCACCCTGTTTAAATTTTCGTATTCAGAGGAAGATTGTCCAACCTGGTATGCCGTTTTGAGATCCTTAACTGCTTCTTCGGTCCGACCTAAAATATTCTTTGAATATGCTGCAAGCAACCGTGCTTCATAAGAATACTGAGAAAGCATATTCCCCTGTATCAATTGCTGAGTGTTTTCCAGAGTTTTAATAGGATCACCTGATTGATAAGCGCTCCAGGCCTTACCAAGCAGACTTAAATCATACTGGGAATAATTTTCAGGGATTTGGTTTAAGTATTTCTCTGAAAGTTCGGGTTTCCCTTGATCAAAATAAATTAATCCTAATTTTAGAATAGCATTGTTTCTGATTTGTAACCATATAGGATTATTATTTTTTGGTAAAATCTCACTGTAGATTTTTTTATACAGTGATATGGTATAATCCATTCTTCCGATATTGGAACAACAGGTTGCGGCCAAATATAGTGATGGATAGTAATATGAACTTTCTTGGGAAACATTTTTTAACACATCAATAGCTTTTTTATAATCTCCTTTTTTATATAATGCATACCCCATCAGATATGATACCGCACTAAACTCAGTCTCATGGATACTGCCTTTAAGTTGTAAAAAATTTTGATACACAGAAAACATCTTATCAAAATTATTATATATATAATAGATATAAATTAATTTAATAAATGACTTTTTTAGGTAGGAAGATTCAGGATACTCATTAAACAGTCTTACATAACAACTGGCTGCTTCATCAAGATAGTTTAAACCATAGCAACTCTCTCCATAATAAAAAAGAACATCATCAAGATAATATTGCTTATAAGTGCTAATAATATCTTTAAATAGTAAACGGGTTAACCGAAACTCCCCATCTTCATATTTCTTTAATGCTGTATGCAAATACCTGCGAAACATTCTTTGTTTCTGTGCAGGTGAGGAGGTACTTAAAAGCCTGTATCTTAAAAGTTTATATTTCATTAACTTTAACTTATAATTAAATAATCTATCATATTTCCAATCATCAAAAAATTCTAAATCACCTTTTTTGTCTTTATCAATCTGAGAAGAGGAAAATCCTGTACTGTCTTTTTTGTTTGATAATGTTTCACTATAAAGTGAATCTGTCTGAGGATTAACAATTACTCTGTTCTCCTCTAATATATCTTCTACTCTCTTTTTCAGATCTGAAAGCAGGTTTAATATCTCTAAATCAACTTTTTGTCTAGCTTTTTTCTCAAGTAATTTAATTTCATCAAATAAATTAACTATTTTATTTATTTCCTCCTCATAATTATCCATTATCTCTACTTCCCTGGGTATAATCTCATCTATACCAATTTCTGATCCCAATTCTCCTTTTATACCTCTGTCATGAATTTCTGTACTGATATTTTCCACTAAATATAAAAGAAATTTTTCCTTGGGAAGCATGAAATTGAAAAATTCATCTTTATCCAGATTATTATAATAATATATTCCGATCTGAGTAAAAGTATAATTTTGAGAATGCAACGGATAAGAAAAAATAAATAAATTCAACCACAATAACCCTGAGAATGTAATATTTTTTAATATTTTTATCAAAATACTAAAATCCCCTTTTTAATATCAACCTTTTGATATGATATGGATAAAATCTAAAAAAATCAACTGTTCAACTGTAATTAATTGTTCCCTCAAAAACACTACTTATGGTAAAAAAATGCACATTAATTCATATATAATGTACTTATACTAATCTTTTAAATACTTGCAAAACGTATGCCTAAAATTCCGGTTTGGGTTATAATATGATGTAAGTCAAGTACCTGACAATCACATTTCCCCCCAGGTACTTAATCATATTTAAGGAAGGGCCTGCTGAAATATTTCTCAAATTGTTCCGGCTAACAAGATAAGAAAAGTTGAATTATTCATATTCAACATGGAAATTTATAGATTTATCTCACACTTAATTAAATTTTCCTTCTTATATGTAAAACTAAACTGAATACTTCTGTCTCAGTCTTCAGCAAAACAAAACGTACATTTTTATAATCAGTAAATGAAAAACCAAAAAAATAGTACCCTTTATGACAATTATTCTTCATCAGCACTGATAAAACCCGATCTAATTACCTGATCACATATGTGATATTTAAATATCAGAAACTAATTCCTCCATCTCTATATAAAAAATGCATTTAATCTTTATCAATACTATACTATATCGCTATATATTACTTTGGCAATGCAATCATAGCAAATATCATCACGAATAGGGCTATGGTTTCAATAATTCCCAGCACCATAATATAATTTGCTCCGCCTTTTCCTGTTTCTGCAATAGCATCACAGGCTTTAGCACCTGCTTTTCCCTGAGCGTAAGCAGAGATACCAATTGCAATTCCTGCAACCGCTCCGATAAGTATAGGCCATCCCAGAGAGATATCCATCCAGTTTGCATTTCGGATTTGATCTCTTAAAATAAAACCATAGATTACCTGGGATAAAGGCATTCCTACAAAAACAACCATTAAAAACGGAGTTGGTTTGTTTTCTATATAGGCTTTTTTCCAGGCTCCGATTGCTGACATACCTGCTGCTCTGATACCAAAAGCAGAACCTATAGCAGCAAAAACTAAAGATAAATTCATATCACCCAACGTATTCATTGTTTAACCCTTTCTGTGTTTTATGTGTTAATTTTATCACTATTGCTCTCTTTGAATGGCTTGTATTCTATACCACTCCACTCCTGGCCTAATGCTGTAGAGAACTCAAGTACATTTAATCGTATGCCATGCACTAAAACCGACATAATAGCTAAAAGAATATTCAAGCCATGTCCTAAAACCAGTATTATAGGAGCCAAAAAACCACTGGCCATAGAATTAAAGGCTGAGGCAACAGCGACTGTAGCCACTCCTACGGCAAAAAGTCGTACATAGGACACAATATCTGAAAAACTCCCGATAATATCTAAAAGAACTGTAAAAACTGAACCAAAAAAGGCCTTAAAAATATTTTTTTGAAAGTTTGTAAATAATGTCACAAGCAAAAATCCAGCAATTAGTAAAGGAGTCGCAAAAGCCGGTAGCGGATAATTTAATACCAAAAGATTAGTGACAAAAAACATTCCGACAATGATCAGCACCCAGCCAATATCTGCTAATGCTTTGATGTTTTTCCGATTTCTATAGGCTACCATGAGATGTCCGATAGATAGTTGAATGAGGGCAAGAATAAAGGTAAATCTCATCATATACCTGATGGATTCCCGGGAATTATCGAAGCTGTAAATCGGATCAATGATAAAATGCTTAAAAAAGCTCTGTTCAGCAATATATTGAGAGCCAAACCAAGTACCGGTAAGCGTTCCCCAGATAATGGTTGAGATGCTGAGCACTCCAAACAAAATAAAAGGTTCATCCGGTGCTTTTTTAAATATTTTTTTACTTATAATTATTCCCAATAAAAACAAAACACCATATCCGGCATCTCCGATTATCATAGCATAGAAGAGGCTGAAAAAGACAAGAAAAACAAAGCTGATATCAATCTCTTTATACCCGGGTAAAATACCCATAAATTTATATACCGGTTCCACTATTCGGAAAGCTTTGGGGTTTTCAAGTAAGGTGGGTACTTGGCCAGGATCATCCGGTTCTTCAAACATATATCCCCAATCTTCTTTATCAGCTTCTTGTTTAACTAAATCTACCCGCTTCTCGGGACAAAATCCCTGTAAATACAAAAAACTTTCTTTTTCCCCCATTGAACAAACTACTGTGTTGAACTCAATCCTTTTTTCCACCTCACTTTTATAGGTTATGAAGCTTTTTTTACATGTAGCAATATTGAATAATTTTTTATCAATTTGATCAATCTTTTTATGGATTTCCTTAATTTCTTTCTGAAGTTTTGCATAATCAACCTGGGGCATGGGCTCTTCTTTAAAATCCAGTGGATTATCAGTTGAATCAGAAAAGAAAATTATGAAATATCTTCCTTTTTCCTCTTTTACGAATTGGACATTGTCTCTATCATTAAAATTCTTGTAGTTTTTTTTATCTAAAATGTAGAAATGTAAAAAAACTTTTCTTTGCTGAATTTCTGTTATTGATTCAAGAGAAACCTTGCCCCATTTTTCAAACCATTCTTTAGTTTTCTCTAATTCCTGCAATGTATGTTTTAATTCTCTTTTTCTGTTATTCAACTCCAAGAATTCATTTATCATCTGATAAGGGTTGTGTGATTTTTTACTTCCGGAAATCTCCCACTCATTTATTATATTCAATATTCTATTTATTTTAGAAACTTTACTTTCTAATAACTCAATGTCTTCTGATTCCGGTTTTTTAACATAGTGTACATGAATAACCCCCAGTTTTCTTAATTTCTTTACGGCTGCCTCTTTTTCTCTGCTGCTCATGAACAGAGTGACTTTTTTCATGGTAACAATCATATATATTCAGCCTGCTTCTTTTTACGTTCAATTTTTGATTTCGCTATCTTCCCTCTTACCACTTCTGCAGTTTGCTGGTCACCCAAAAAAATTCTGATTTTTCTTATATTTTCATTAGCCTCGGGAATCTTAATTTCTTCAAACAATTTAATTCTTTGTATGGTTGTTCTCAATTCATCCTGAAGGATTTGGCGCTGCTTTTTCAAAACATGGATCTTACTCCTACGTTCAATTTGTTTTTTACACACTTCAATTCCTTTATCTATCCAAAAAGGAGTGGAAAACAAATCATATTCAACATCCTCAAAGATCAAATTTTCAAAAACCGGTATATCAATACCTGCAACATTATCTTTTTTTTCAATAATCTCCTCAATTTCAATCAGTTCACCAATATTAACATCCTGAGCAAAAATATCCACCCATTGATTCACTTCTTTATTTAGTTTATCAAAGGCAGTCTTAATGTCTTCGATCTCTCTGGTAATTCTATGTATAACCTGAAGAAGCTGCTTTTTTTTCAGCTCTAAAGTGGGTAAATACCTCTCAAACCTCTTAAGATTATCTTTCTGGCGTTTCAGTTCATTTTTTGTATGTTTTACTTTTGCCATATCAGGCTTACTTTTCTTTATCGTTTATCAAGTGTGATTTATTATTGGATCCTTTTTCACTACTATTTCTTTTTAGAACCTGTTTTACCTGGTTTTTTCTCTTTATCTGAATTATTTGCGCTTTTTTCTTTTTTCGCTTCTTTTTCCGGCTTACCCGTACTTTTCTTTTTGGTTTTTTGTTTTTTGTCTTTTGATTCTGCTTCATTGCTTTTTTCAGCTTCTTGTTCCTGGTTTTGACTATCTGGCCAAAATTTATTTGTTAAATCACTTCGTAAATTAGTCTCTTCCGGTGTAAAACATTCAGCTAATATTTCCCATCCCCTGTCCAGAGCTTCCTCCAGAGGAATATTAACTGAAAGATCCATCATTTTAGACTCAAATAATTTACCATATTTAATTAATTTATTATCCCAATCACTCATACGAAAACCCATGGAACGTTTTTCTTCTGTCTCCAGATACTGCGCATACAGCTGAATCATTCCATCCATGATTGCTCTGTGGTCCTCTCTGGTGTCCTTGTTCACCTGCTGTTTAAGCCGGCTTAAAGAGCCAAAAGGCTCGATGCGGCCGTTCCGTAAGTAAAATTGTCCCTCCGTGATATAGCCGGTATTATCCGGTACCGGATGGGTGACATCGTCTCCGGGCATAGTGGTCGCTGCAAGAACAGTTATTGCTCCTGCTCCTTCAAAATCAACTGCTTTTTCATACCGTGCTGCCAGCTGGCTATATAAATCTCCAGGGTATCCCCGATTTGAGGGAACTTGTTCCATGGTAATAGCAATCTGTTTTAATGCATCAGAAAAATTGGTCATATCTGTTAAAAGCACTAGCACTTCTTTACCGTTTAAGGCAAATTTTTCTGCCACAGCAAGACAGAGATCCGGTACCATCAGTCCTTCCACAATAGGTTCCGAAGCAGTATGAATAAAAAAGATAGATCTTCCCAGGGCTCCTCCCTCTTCCAGTTTATTTCTGAAAAACATAAATTGATCAAATTTAAGACCAATACCTCCCAGAATAATCATATCCACTTCTGCCTGCAAGGCTATACGGGCCAGAAGCTCGTTATATGGTTCACCTGAAACTGAAAAAATTGGTAATTTTTGAGAAGCAACCAGGGAATTAAACACATCTATCATGGGTATGTTGGTACGTATCATTCTTTTAGGAATTATTCTTTTGGCCGGATTAACCGTTGGACCTGCTATGGGAATTAAATTTTCCTGAAGCTCAGGACCATTATCCCTGGCAATTCCACTCCCGTTAAAAATCCGTCCCAACATGTTTTCAGAAAATGAAACCTGCATAGGATGTCCCAAAAATTGAATTTCATCATTAGTCGCAATCCCCCTGCTTCCGGCAAAAACCTGTAATGATACCAGATCCTCTTCTAATTTAATAACCTGGGCTAATGATTTCTCCCTTGAGGTAGATATTTCAGCCAGTTCGTTATAAGAAATCCCTTTTGCTTTTACAGTTATCACATCTCCGGATACACTCAATATTTTATTGTATATCTTTCTCATTATTCACCTCCCTTTTCAGCATTATCATCATCCTCTCCACCTTCCGGAGGTGATTTGCTCTTGGCATCAGCAATATTTTCAGATTCATGGTTTTCTGACTCTTTTTCAATACTTTTATCCTTTGTTTCTTTCTCATCATTCTGTTTTTCTGGTGTTGATTGTGATTCTTCATCTTGATCTGCATTTTCTTTTTTTCTGTTAACCATAGACTGTAAGGAAGAATCAATTTTTTCTTCCAGTTTTTTAAATGTATCTGAATTCATCTCCGAATAATTCCAGTCAATGAAAACCTGGCGAAGGTCATTGAAAAATTTCCTGGCTTCTTCTTTGGAGACAAACTGAATGTCAGCTGATAAAATGTCATTCACTTTTGAAAAAACATATTGCTGCCTTTCAGGTGAAGTGGCAGCATCAACTTTATCAAAAGCATTTTGCTGCAGATATATATTATCCAAAAATTCTGATTGCAGGTACAAAACAAAATCATCAACCGATGTGCCTTCTTCACCTACTACCATCATCATCTGATGCACTTCAGAACCTTGCCTTAATAACCGGTTAGCCTTATCAATAAATTCTTTATCAATAAAACTGGAATATTTTGACCAGCTTTCCAGAGGATCTATAGATGGATAACGTCTGGCATTGGCTCTGTCCCGGGAAAGTCCGTGAAAAGCTCCCACAACCTTTAAGGTTGCCTGAGTTACCGGTTCTTCAAAATTACCTCCAGCCGGGCTGACTGTTCCTCCAATAGTAAGACTGGCCTGTTCCCCGGTATATAGAATCACATTGCCGGCCCGCTCATAAAATTCTGCTACCCGGGATTCCAGATAGGCGGGGAAGGCTTCTTCTCCGGGAATTTCTTCCAGCCTTCCTGAAAGTTCACGCATGGCCTGGGCCCAGCGAGAAGTGGAATCTGCTAAAAGTAGAACACTAAGACCCATTTGCCGGTAATACTCTCCCAGAGTAGTAGCAGTATACACGGAAGCTTCCCGGGCCGCAACCGGCATGGAACTGGTATTGGCAATGATGATGGTTCTTTCCATTAAGGAACGGCCGGTCTTGGGATCGGTAAGTTCCGGGAATTCTCTCATGGTTTCCACAATCTCTCCGGCCCGCTCTCCACAGGCTGCAATAACCACCACATCAACTTCTGCATACCTGCTGGTAATCTGCTGCAGAACAGTTTTACCAGCTCCGAAAGGACCGGGAATACAATAGGTACCCCCCT
>JAWODZ010000156.1:0-2762 GCA_046483025.1 bacterium | reverse complement strand
CGTGGCGATCCCGCAGGGGGCGACGTCGGGGACCGCGGTGCAAACAAAAGAAAGCCATACTGTGTATACTATTTTCAAAAATCCTTCTTTAGCATTTATTCATTAGCAATGGAAAAATATAGATGTATCATAAATTATTGGTTTTTGTTGAACAAAGTATATAGCTAATTTATAATTGGTACAAATATATTTTAAATTAAAATAACACTGAGGTAAATACGCTTATGTACTCAAAAGCAGGCAATCTATTCATGAATCCAAAGAATCGAAAAACATTTATTTTCGTTGGATTAAGATTTTTTCTAAGTTACCTATTTATGATAGACTGGTCCGGGGAATTGGATACGTAATGGTATGGTAATACATCAATATGGCACTTTAAAACTTATAATTCAAGACCAGATCCCATTTTTCTCTGTGTAACCGGACTGAGCTGCTTTTTTCTTGGCTAGTCGATATTATAAGCTAAATAGATTTGTAATATCCATTAAGGCATTTTTGATTTTTTTTAATGTTATGATATTATAAAACAATTCAAAACGGCTTTTTACTCTTTACCAGGAGATAAGAGTTACATTTATCAAAGAAAATAAATCTATAAGAGAATTAAAAATAATAACTGGTAGCCCAACAAAGAGGAGTTTCTAAGTGATAAAGGATAAATCTGATTGTTATGTTTTAGAAGATAATTTTTCCTCTCTGCATTCTTACTATAAAAAGAATAATAGCAGCCTCAGATGGAGTTCTCTTTTTGTTATGCCATCCTGGCTGGAAACCTGGTGGAAGGAATTCGGTAGAGAGTTTGATTTGCTTCTTCTGTGCATACATCAGGGAAACAAAGTTATCGGCATTGCTCCTCTTAAAGTAAAGGGGGAAACAGCATCTATTATTGGAAGCAGCGATGTTTCGGATTTTGTTGATTTCATCACACTCCCCGGTAGCGAGCGGGAATTCTTTTCCTGTTTATTCGAATATCTTTCGAATAAAGGTATCAGCTGCCTGGATATCAAGCATGTCCATCCGAAATCTTCAATATATCGATTTTTTGTTGATGAAGCAAAAAATCATCGCTGTGAAGTGTATTGTAAGCAGGATGATGTTTCCTTAGAGCTTGATTTGCCGGCTTGTTGGGACGATTATATGGCCTTTTTATCCGGGAAACAGCGTCATGAAGTGAGGCGCAAGATAAGAAGATTACAGGAAGCCGGTTCTGTCAACTATCGCACTATTACAGGCAGTGATGAGGTTACAGATCTTTTAAAAACTTTTTTCTGGATGTTTTCGGAAAGCCGGGAAGATAAGAAGAGATTTTTGACAACCAGCCGGGAAGCTTTTTTCAGATCTATGGTTAATAAAATGTCTGAAGAGGGTTTGCTTGAATTAGGCCTTCTTGAGCTCGATGATAAACCTGTTTCCATTATTTTAACCTTTGATTACCAGAACAAGAGATATCTTTACAATAGCGGCTATGACCCGAAATTCCGGCATTTAAGTGTTGGCCTGTTATTAAAAATTTTCTGTATCAAAGAGAGTATTGAAAAAAATAAAACTAAATTTGATTTTCTAAAAGGAAACGAAGCTTATAAATATCGTTTGGGAGCCAGAGAAGTTCCCCTGTACCGTTGCCAAATAATTATGACGAAAAAAGCCTAATTTTAGAAGATTTTCCTTCCTAAGAAAATTATTTTTAATGTTTCTTTAATTTTTTTTCAAACCAAAGACAAATATTTTTTACATCGAATCCTAAGGCAATATAAAGATTCTTTGCAACCTCATTATCACTGTCAACTGTTAAAACAGCTATATTCATTCTCTTTTTTGTCAGATAGTCAAGACCTTTGGTCAGGAGAGCTTTGCCTAAATTTTTTCCCCGATATTGCCGTTTTACACCTATCATGTGAATCCTTCCTATTCCTTTTTTTATATCAATAATTGTCCAGCAGTAACCGACCGGTTTTTCTCCAAAAAAAGCGAGAATAATATCACCCGGAGACCCGTCGTTTGAAAGTAGCCAAAGTTTCACATCATCTACTGTATTAGGATTAAAACCCCAGCATTCTCTAAATGAACTATTCTGTAACTGGGCAAGCTTCTTCTCTTCACCATCACGCAGGCAACGGAAATGAAAACCTGCCGGCGGGTCAGCTACCTCCTCTGCGGCTTCTACCAATCTTTTTTCCATTTCTAAATATTTGTGGACACATTGGAAACCTAAGCTGTCTAAAAATAAAAGTTAAAGGGGTCAGGTCTTCACATTTGACATTTCTATATTTAGCTTTTCTAAAATATGATCCACTTTCTTCTTCAGACTTTTATCTTCTGATATTCTTTCTTCAAACCTTCTTGCCGCTTGTGACACTGCGGTGTAATCCATGGAAAATATCTCACCTATCTCTTTTAAGGATAAGGCAGTGTATTTTTTGATCAAATAAAGGGCTAATATCCGACAGATATTCCCTCTGCGTTTTGCCAGAAATTCTTCAGAGTTCATCTGAAATGTTTTGCAGATTAAAGCAATAATCTTTTCGGGAGTAGATTGAAAGACCGAATGAGTTACCTGGATTTCTCTATCTTCTCCATAAGAAGAGATGTGTTTCTCTATCCTTTTGAGGAATGTTTCGGAACCTAAGGCTATGCTGTATTTGATTTCCTCTTGGGGATATTTCAGGTCAAGATTATTCATAAGATATTGCAGGTATAATCTGCGGGCATGGGGTAATTGTGAGTGAAACTGCTGCAGAATAAAATGAGTATCCAAGCTT
>JAWODZ010000132.1:0-10822 GCA_046483025.1 bacterium | reverse complement strand
CTTTGGTCGAACAGGAGCAAAGAGCTAGAATGAGATGTTCCACACTAATATATTCATCCTTTAATTTTCGAGAAAATTTCCGAGCTTCTTCAAATACGCTGTTTAACTCCTTGGACATGTAAGCCTGACCAATGCCACCGCTGACTTTGGGAAAACGCTCTATTTCTTTTTCCAGCTTCAGCTTGATCTCGTTTTCCGATACCCCGAATTTTTTCAACACGGCAGGAAAAATACCTTCCTGATCCAGAAGCAGAGCCAGAAGCAGATGCTCCGGCTCCAACTGCTGGTTTCCATTTTCCCCGGCCAAGCTCTGAGCTCTTTGGATTGCTTCCTGGGATTTTATGGTGAAGCGATTAGGATCTATCATAATTTACACTCATTAAATTGATTTTCAATTCTTTATTTAAGAACAAGGATTAACGATTTTTGATTTTCGATCTATTTTATCAACTTATTCTTATTAATATTCTTCTGTGCAGTTTCTACACTTTTAACAAATATTGATATTAATTCATTATTCTCATTTAATGCTTTTTGAATATTTATTTCTTTTTGGTATAATCTTGCTTTATAAATAATTTTTAAACAAATAAATGTTTTTCATAATTCTTTTAAAACAACTTTGATTTTATGAATAAAATCTTTTCTGGATTCACCACTTTGAGCTTCACCGTAATTTAATGCAGATGAAGAACCAGAACGAATCAATTGCCCTGCTAAATGATTACCTACTTTTGTGTTTGATAATTCAGTTGCTATGTCAATTATCAAGACAGTAAAATCAATTAATCTTTCTTCTAATTCGTTTTTATTCATCAAATATTTTCATCTTTACAAGTGAAACCCCTGCCAGATTTAATCAATTTAACAGGCAGGTCATTTACATCATAAATCTCAAATCGTTAATCCTTGTTCGTAAATCTTTTATAAATACTAATTATTATAAAGCCGATCTATACATCAAATTCAAAACATTATTTCTTCTCATCGTCCTCATCGACCACTTCATAATCAGCATCTTTTACATCACCTTTATCGGAGGTATCTTCTGTTTTGGTCTGCTGACCGCCTGCCTGCTGTTGACCAGCACCTGGCTGTGCTCCTGCCCCCTGCTGAGCATGCATCTGGGATCCGGCTTCTTGCCAAACCTTATTCAGATCTTCAGTTGATGATTTGATCTCTTCCACATTGGAACCTTTGAGCGCTTCCTTTACTCGACCCACTGCTGCTTCCAGTTTATTCTTTACCTGTCCATCCAACTTGTCTCCGTACTCTTTTATGTTCTTTTCCGTCTGATATACCAGCTGGTCAGCTCTGTTTCGGGCATCGACTTCTTCTTTCTTCTTTTTATCTTCGGCAGCATGCTCTTTGGCTTCATTAACCATTTTTTCGATTTCTTCTTCTGTCAATCCGCTGGAAGCTTCAATGCGAATGGACTGTTCTTTATTGGTGGCTTTATCCTTGGCAGAAACATTCAAGATTCCATTGGCATCAATATCAAACGTAACTTCTATCTGCGGTACTCCTCGTGGTGCCGGAGGTATACCATCCAAATGAAATCTTCCAATAGACTTGTTTCCGGAAGCCATTTCTCTTTCACCCTGGAGTACATTTATTTCCACACTGGGCTGATTATCGGCTGCAGTTGAAAAAACTTCACTCTTTTTAGTGGGAATAGTAGTATTCTTTTCAATAAGTTTGGTAAAAACACCTCCCAAAGTTTCGATACCGAGAGAAAGCGGAGTAACATCAAGCAATAGTACATCCTTGACATCACCGCCAAGCACACCACCCTGAATAGCTGCCCCAATGGCAACAACTTCATCAGGATTTACTTTTTTATGCGGTTCTTTTCCGAAAATATCTTTCACAATATTCTGTACCTTTGGTACTCGGGTCATACCGCCAACCAGGACCACTTCATCGATGTCTGATTCGGATAAACCTGCTTCTTTCATTGCGGTTTTACACGGACCGACAGTACGATTAAAAAGATCATCACACATCTGTTCAAACTTAGCTCTGGTCAAGGTCATATTGAGATGTTTCGGTCCTGCATCGGTTGCTGTGACAAAGGGTAAATTAATTTCTGTTTGAGTAGTAGTAGAAAGTTCTTTTTTAGCCTTTTCTGCGGCTTCTTTTAATCTTTGTACAGACATAGGATCTTTAGACAGATCCACGCCTTCATCCTTTTTGAAGCCATCAACCAGCCAGTTGATTATCTTTTGATCAAAATCATCTCCACCCAGGTGGGTGTCTCCATTGGTTGATTTAACCTCGAATACACCATCTCCGATTTCCAGGATAGAGATATCAAATGTTCCTCCACCCAAATCGAAAACCGCTATCTTTTCATTCTTTTTCTTGTCGAGTCCATAGGCCAGAGAAGCTGCAGTAGGCTCATTAATTATCCGTTTTACTTCCAGTCCGGCAATAACTCCGGCTTCCTTGGTTGCCTGACGCTGGCTGTCATTAAAATATGCCGGAACCGTAACAACCGCTTCCTTTACACTATGTCCCAGATATTCTTCTGCAGTCTGCTTCATTCTTTGAAGAATCATGGCAGATATCTCCGGGGGTGAATATTCTTTATCCCCAATTTTCACTCGGGCAACATCATTTTTACCTTTTACTACTTTATAAGGTACTTCTTTGATTTCACTGGCAACTTCATTATACATTCTTCCCATAAATCGTTTTATGGAAAACACGGTATTTTCCGGATTGGTAACCGCCTGCCTTTTAGCCGGTTCACCAATCAATCGTTCTCCCTTTTTGGTAAAAGCTACCATGGAAGGAGTAGTTCTTCCCCCTTCCGGATTGGGAATTACTGTTGGTTCTCCACCTTCAAGTACACCTACACATGAATTTGTGGTTCCTAAATCAATACCTATTATTTTACCCATAATATATTATCCTCCTTTTCAAAATTTTGTTATTTTTTTTCATTTGTTTTTTTTTGATCTACTTTTTTATCCTTACTTTTGTCTGACGATTCAGGTGTTTTTTTATTGGTACTTTTAGAATCAGAAGTTTTCTCTTGACCACCTGAATCTGTTGATTTGACATTCTTATAATCAGTAATATAAAAACCTGATCCTTTGAATATAAGGCCAATACCTGTACCAATCAATTTTCGAACTTTGCCATTACATTTCGGACATTCTTTAACCGGATCTGCAGTAATTGACTGAAACACTTCAAAAAGATGTCCACATTCTCTACATTCATATTCATAGGTCGGCATGATACTGCTCCTTGTAATATTATTTCAACTTATCAATATACTTTTTTTCTTGTTTAGTCGGATTTGTGGGAAATTGCACTCGTACATTAACATATTGATCTCCGGAATATCCATTTCTACTCACCCCCATTCCTTTCAATCTGAATTTGGTACCATCTTTGGTCATCTGGGGAATTTTTAGTCTCACTTTCCGACCCGAAATAGTTTTTACTTTTATGGAAACACCTTTCACTGCCTGATTAAGGGTAATTGGCACTTCACAATAAATATCGTTTCCTTTTCGCTGGAAAAAAGAACTGGACTTGATGCTTATCCTTACAAACATATCCCCGGCAGGATTATTTTTATCCCCGGGTCTCCCCTCACCTTTTAACCGTATTGTATCACCTCCCTGAGTTCCGGCAGGAATATTTACCGAATAGGTACGCTTTCCCTGAACCTTCCCGGTTCCGCCGCATCTGTCACAAGGATTCTTAATGATTTGCCCTTTCCCATAGCATCGAGGACAAGGTCTGTTTACTCCGAATAATCCCTGGGAAATGGTTACATAACCCCTGCCCTGACATTGCGGACAGGTAGTAACTGTAGAACCGGGTTTAGCGCCACCACCTTCACACACCGGACAAACTTTTTCTTTGTTAACAGTAAAACTGGTCTTGCCGCCTTGAACAGCTAATTCAAAGGGAATGGTTAAGTCAACTTCTAAATCATTATTTCCCTGCCGCTGAGATTTACCGCTGGTTTGTTGTCCGCCAAATCCAAAATCAAATATTTGGGAAAAAAGATCACCGAATCCTCCGGAACTTTCGAATTTGAATCCTCCCTGACGAGCTCTGGAACCTGATTGTCGAAAACCGCCAAATCCTCCTAAATCACTGAAATCAAACCCCTGTCCGAAATTAGCACCCTGACCACCTCCAAATTTTCGCATCTGATCATACTTCTGTTTCTTTTGAGGATTGCTCAAAACACCATAGGCTTCCGAGATATCCTTGAACTTAGCCTCTGCTTGTTTATCCCCGGGATTTGTATCAGGATGATATTTTTTGGCCAGTTTTCTGTAGGCTTTTTTTATCTCATCAGAACTTGCATTTTCATTAACTCCTAATATTTTATAATAATCTTTTGCCTGCATTATTTATCACAATCCTTTTTCACTTCATTCTTTGCTGCGGTGTGTTTACCAACTTTTACACGGCTGGGACGAAGCAGCTTATCACCAAATTTGTATCCTTTTTGCAATACCTCCATGACCATCTCATCATTCTCCGGAGATGTTTCAACAACCCCAACCGCTTCATGACAATTTGGATCAAATTCCCTGCCTTTATCTTCAATTTCAGTTAATTCTTCTTGACAAAGAATTTTTTTCAAATTATCATACAGCATTTTAATTTCATGTATACTGCATTGTTTCTCTTCCTCATAATGTTCAAACAATCTTTCAAAATCATCCAACACTGGAAGTATTGATAATACTAAATTTCCTTTTGCAGTTCTAAAATCTCTTTTTCTTTCATTTTCCACTCTTTTTCTGTAATTAATAAACTCAGCCTGTACACGTTGTAATTGTTCCTTGTATTCTTCAATCAATTCATCTTTTGATTTCAATTCCTTATACAGCTCATCATTTGTATTACCATCATCATTGTTTTTGTTATCCTGGTTTTCGTTATTATGACTGAACTCAGAGTTATTTTCTGATGCTCTTTTGTTTTTTTTTTCTCCATCCATAATCGATATTTTCATATCCCTCCTTCTTTTATTTAATAATAAAATTTACCTTCGATTATTCCAAGGTGTAACTATATTTCATCTAATATATAAGCAAATAAGATGCCAAACAAAAAAAACTATCCTAAGATATTGTTAATTAATCAATTGAATTATTTTATATTAAAATTATATAATTGTCATTATGGCAATTTTTGTCATTTTGTCATAAAAATTGAATTTTATGACAACCACAGGTAACACTAGCTCTCACCATCTACTTAAAAATTCATTACTGACTTCTAAGATTTAATCTCTTCCTTGATTATTTTATTCAGTTTGATATAATGCTATCAAAATAGTACTATTTATAATTTCAAATTTTTTAGGTAATGGTTTCTCTCTCTTTACTATAATTCTCATATTCACGTTTATCAATAATATGTTTAAGAAAATCAACAAATTTCCATACCTCGTTAAAACGATTATACAACGCTACTGGAGCAACTCTAATTAAATTCTCCGGCCGGTAATCCGGCACTACTCCTCTGGCTTTCAAAGCTTTGTTCACCCTTAAACCATCTTTACGAACAAGGGCAACATGACCACCTCTTTTATCCGTATCCTCCGGGCTTGCAATAGTAAAGGAATAAGGGATATCAGAAAGCAGGTTATCAACTAAGTATATTAAGTATGAGGATAATTTTTGTGATTTTTCCCGGATCTTTTGTATACCTGCCTCATTAATTATGTCCAAAGCTATCTCCAGTGTTGCCGAAGATAATATACTGGGAGAAGAAATTTGCCAACCACCTGCATTATTTTCATGTTCAAACTCAAGATCAAGATCAAACTGTTTTTTCTTGACATATCCAAACCAGCCAGCCAGACCAGGTGTCTTTTGAAAGTGTCTTTTATTCAAATACAGAAAAGCCGGACAACCAGGCCCACCATTTAAATATTTATAGCTGCACCACATGGCAAAATCAACCTCCCAGTCATTAAAATAATGCGGTACTGTTCCCACGGAATGAGAACAGTCAAAACCAATCAAAATGTCCTTAGTATGTGCTTCCCGGGTTAACCGGGGAATATTTAGAAGCTGTCCACTCTTATACAATACTGACGGCAGAAACACAACAGCAGTTTTATCATCCATCAGATCAATAATATCATCTTCATTTAGAGTCAATCCATCTCTGCTTTTACACAGGATCAGCTCCTTTTCCGGTTTTAATCCTTTAAGCTTAATCTGACTCTTGAGTGCATAAATATCTGTAGGAAAATTCAGCTCATCAGCAAGGATCTTAGTTCTTTGTTTAAAAGGTTGGTAAAAAGTGCTGATCAGAGAATGAATATTCACAGTTGTAGTTCCTGTACAGATCACCTCAGCAGGAGCAGCTCCCACCAGAGGAGCAGTCTTCTCTCCCAGAGTTTCGGCAAAATAAAACCAGGGTATTTTTCCGTCCAACCATCCTCTGATTCCTAAATTCTTCCATTCATCCATAATTCTTTCTACCACTGTATGGGTGTCTTTGGGCATCAGTCCCAGAGAATTGCCATCCAGATAAATGGTATCAGGAGGGATAAAGAATTTATCTCTAAACCCTCGCAGGGGATCGTTTTTATCCAATTGTACTGCAAATTTCTCATCTGTCTGCAATTATAATCTCCTCGATTATTTTTTTTGTTATTGTCTTGTTAAACACCCCTCTAAATCTCCTCCTTCGACCAGCTCAGGACAAGCTCTCAAGGGGAGACTTTTGTTGAGCACAGATAAATGACTACTTTTTTTAGAGACGTTAGTCTCATAATCCTGTCATCCTGAGGAACGAAGTGACGAAGGATCTCACGCTAATTAGAGGAGAATAGAGATTCAAGTTTTACTGGACATGAATATAATTTCTTTAAAGAATCGTACTTTATCAGCAAAAAACCATCATACAATTTCACTTGGTGGCGTGAGATTCTTCGCTCGCTTTGCTCGCTCAGGATAACGTCTTCACTCCCTTTGGTCGTTCAGAATGACATTTTAGAACGGTTAGCCTTAAAACTATAAACTTTTTACAAGACGACACAAGACATCTTTATTCTTTAGTCTTTATTCTTTAGTCTTTAGTCTTGTATCTTGATTCTTGTGCTAAAGACCTCATACTCTCCCTTCTCCTGCCTCCTTTTTCCCCTTTTCCACCCAACCAGTCTGATATCTTCAACTAATGAAAGATCCTCCTTAAACCTTACACTATATAATTCCCGACAGTTCTTAGATCAATCCTCCCAATCCTGTTGCTGCATTAATTCAAATATGTTGGTTACTGGATTATAACTGTCTTCCAACTGGTTTCGAAAGGGTGCAAAGGAAGCCTTCAGTTGGTCCGGAAGCTTATCTTGCCAGGGAATTCTTTCCTGATCTTTTTTTAGCTTATTGATTTCTGATTCCAGAGCATTACGCCATACCTGACTGTACCTGGAGGGATTCTTATCGATTTCGTTCAGCTGATTTTCCATAATGGGAATCATCTTCCATCTAATCCGCTGGTTCATAGGCAAACCTCTGTCTCTTAGTATCTCTTTTTTCCATGTCTCATCTATTTTTTCCTTTTCATCATCTGAAGTATGTACAGTAAAACCTCTCCCGGAACGCATCACATGATCACCGGGCCCATCATCAGGAGATTTACCCAGATAAGAATAATAAACCAACACATAAATATAATAATATTCTCCTGGTGACATATCCAGACTGAGAAGAGCAGTATTACGTGAAAGATAAAATCCAGCAAAATTAGGTATCATACTAAACCCTTTTCTGATATCACCTACAACTTTCCAAAATGATTGCCCCCTGTCCTCATCATCCAGTGTTTCCAATCTGGTGAAAGTCGTATCCAGTTCCTTAATCGATGATTTCATACTATCTCTTACACTTAAAAATATTTGTATTCTTTCCGCCTCAATCCTTCCATCCGGACGTGGAGTAAAATTTTCAATCTGACCATATCTTTCTTCCAGCTTCTCCTGAGTGTTTTTAACCTGTTTGAAACTCATTACTGTTCCTCTGCATATGAAAAAGGCGCTGATTGCTATAATTATACCAATTAAAATAATTACACCACAGCCAATACCACAGCCAATCAACCATTTTGAAGCCTGAGATTTTTCTTCCATTTTTCCCTCCTTCGTATACTAACTTAATTATTCACGATTTTCATATAGTACCCTAAAACTGTAACATAGAAGACAGAAGTAAGACATTAAAAGACAGTTCCCCTCACTTCCCGGACCATACACTATTTTTAATCCTTTATCCTTGTCCTTTTGTCTTTGAATTTTCAATGTACTCTGCATTTATTTCGATTTTAGTTATCCCAACTCTCCAAGTTCAGATAATACCAGAGCACTGAGAACTATTCCTGCAGTTTCTGCCCTGAGTCTTCTGGGACCTAAACTGATTTTTTTAAATCCCTGTTCCTGTGCTAAATTGACTTCTTCTTCAGTAAAACCTCCTTCAGGACCCACGACTATCAATGCTTTTTTATGAAAAAAATTTTTACTATCAGTAAAATAATGTTGAAGTGGTTTGCTGTCCTCCTGGGCCTGAGCAATAAATCTCAGACTGCAGTCAATCCCCTGGGATAAAACTTTGTTTAAAGACAGGGGTTCAGTAATTTCCGGAATAATGCTTCTGCAACATTGTTTCATAGCAGATCTGGCAATAGTAGACCATCGTGCTTTTTTATTTTTACCCGGCTTAACAACTGTTTTTTTACTCAGCATAGGTATAATTCTGCTCACTCCTATTTCAGTTGCTTTTTGAATTAACAGTTCGAACTTTTCCTTTTTTAACACACCTTGGGCAAGAGTTAAATTAGCAACCGGCTCTCCAATACATCGCCGCCTTTTTAGTATTTTACATTGTATCTTTTTTTTATCTTTATTGTATATCTCAACTTCATAGGCACCACCTTCTCCATCTACTGCCCATATACAGTCACCTTTCTTTTTCCTCATCACCCGGGAAAGATGGTGGGCCTCCTCCCCGCTGATAACAAGTTCCTCATCAAATACATTCTTTGGTTCTACAAAATAACTTTCCCAATGCATATGCGTGGCCATAAAATGAATTTCCTCTATTCCAATATAATTTTTTTGGTAGACCCGGATTGTTTTTCCGCTTCCCGGATAAATCTATCCTCAGGCTGGTTAAAAACGGGAAACACAATCGTAAAATGAGGATCAACCATCGAATAAAATATATCATTGACTTTTCTATAATTCTGGATCAAGTTAAAATCTTCATCCGACAGTTCAGGATATGCTAAAACTAAGTATGACATTTTTTACCTTTTCCAACTAAAATAAAAATTAACAACTCTGTAATCCTTAGAAAGAAATGTGCTGTAAGATCTTAAGTCACATAGAGTGAAGTATACAGAAGCACTTTTTTTAGAAACTGTAAACTTTTTTTTTAGGACGACACCCCATATTCCTTTTTCAATTCTCCTTTATTCCATATTCCACCTATGTTCTTATTTTTTCCTTTCAGTATGTGATCCCGTTAAATATAAACATAAAGATCAAAAATGTATTCCTTCCTTCCTCTTTCATCAAAACCAAGTTCCATTCTCACAATGTTGACTATGGGAATATGAAAAAGCAGTCCCACCCCGAAACCGGTATTTAATTTAGAAGCATCAAACGTATCTCCCTGATTCCATATATATCCGGTATCCAGAAAAAAACTTCCGCTGATGCCAAATTTTAAATTTCGTAACTCAGGGCGACTTCCCAAATGATAATAATTCACCGGAATTAAAGGAAAACGAAAACTGCTGGAAATCAACAGCCGATTTTCACCTTCTATTTTATCACTAAAATGTCCCCTCACTCTTTCAGCATAGCCAAAATAAACCAAATCATACAAAGGCACTTTACCAAAAGAAACAGTGCTTGCTGTGCGCAGGGCTAATGTGATTTTTCTTATTATCGGAATATATACTCTGCTGTCTACAGCAATGCGGGAATAATCCACAGATAACCCTCTGTATCCCCTTTTAAGCCCCGCTAAAGATAAAAAATATCCTGAGCTGGGATATTCTGCCAGATCTCTGTGATCATAGTTAACATTCAATGACATAAATGGAATCTGATCTGTATCAGTTTTGGAATTCAAACAATAATCATATTCCGGATTAACAGAAACCTGCTCATATCCGAGGGTGGCACTGACAAACATATAGTATCCCAGACGATGCCCCAGACTTGCTGCAACTTTAATGTGATTTTCAGTAATATTCTGGGAAAAAAAATGCTTATTTCTTATATGACTGTAATCAATATTCAACCCTGCATATAAATCTCTTTTTGATAAAAACCAGGGAGTTGTATATTTAACGCTCAGGGTCGGGTTGTACCCAAGCCAGAAACTGGTAAATAATTTTTCTGCTCTGCCTCTGTAATTTAAATGTTCCAGCCCAGCCCCCCAGGAAATTTTATTCCAATCTCTTTCATTAATAAAAAAAATTGGATAGGGATAGATATACCACATTTCAGTTATAAAAATAACTACTTTTACATTTTTTCCGTCCTCAGCAGTGTAAATCGAAACCCGGTTAAAAATCTGGAGACTCTGTATCCTTTTTCGATCTAATTCCAGAAGTTCAGGAACAAGTCTATCTCCCTCTTTGGTTTTCATTTCCCGTAGAATAATATACTCTTTAGTTAAATTATTCCCTAAAATTTCTATTTTTGAAATTACCTTACCCTTAAGAGAAGAATCCACTTTTGTTTGAGCACATAAAACCGAAGACAGTACTGCAAACAGAACAATACTTATTCCCAAAGGTAAAGCTTTTATTGTTA
>JAWODZ010000074.1:0-6148 GCA_046483025.1 bacterium | reverse complement strand
TTTAAACGGAATATGGAGAAGGGAGAAAAGGAGAAGGGAGAAAATTGTATAAAGTTTAAAGTTCCTAAAGATATAAATACTTGTCATATTTTAAGTTAAAAAATACAAAATAAAAAAGACAAAATATATAAATAGAAATAGTTCGTTTCGTTCGTTTTGTTGGTTGCTAATCAATGGGATGGTGAATTAATAATAAAAATTTGAGAACTTAAGAAATTATAGAGTCAGAGATTGGTTGTCAGAATTCCTAAGAGACCGCAGACCGCGGACGGCAGACCACGAAGTGAGTTGTGATCGGTGGTCTGTGGTTTTTTTTGCTTTCACTTCATACTCTCTATTCCATTCTCCTTTTCTCCCTATTCCCTTTTTTGTCTTTAGTATTTTTCCTAGAAAATTATTATATTACTTAAAAAAGTTGAAAACTCTTAAGGAAAGGAACAGAAAAACTATGGTTCGAACACGATTTGCTCCCAGCCCAACCGGTCATCTGCATATCGGTAATGCCAGAACTGCAATTATGAACTGGGTTTTTACTAAACATACCGGAGGAAAATTTATTCTGCGTATCGAGGATACGGATATCGAACGATCTACCCGATCTTCAGAACAAGCCATTATCAAGGATCTGAAATGGTTGGGGCTGGATTGGGATGAAGGGCCTGAGTCTGATGGTGATCATGGCCCATATTATCAGTCCAAGCGTCTTGAATTTTATCGGAAATATGCTGAGGAGTTATTAAAACAGGGGAAAGCTTATGAGTGTTTCTGTACGGCTGAAGAACTTAAGAAAAGAAGAGAGCAGAGAGTAAAAGCAGGCAAATCTGCAATTTATGATCGTAGATGTTTACATTTGACTCAGGAAGAAAAAGGAAAATTGAGAAAGGAAGAAAGAAAACCTTCTATCCGTTTTTATGTTGATGAAGATATATCTGAATTTGAAGATATCATAAAAGGAACCATTGATTTCAGGGAAGAGGAATTTGGGGATTTTATTCTTATGCGTTCCGACGGAATGCCCATGTATAATTTTTCCTGTGTGATAGATGACCATCTTATGAATATTACTCATATAATCCGGGGTGATGATCATGTGTCTAATACTCCCAGACAAATTTTAATTTACAGAGCCCTGGGATGGGAAGTGCCGGAATTTGCTCATATTCCTATGATATTCGGACCAGATAAAACCCGGCTATCGAAACGCCATGGGGCGACTTCGGTATCTCAGTTCAGAGAGCAGGGTTATGTACCGGAAAGTCTGATAAATTTTCTTTCCCGGCTTTCCTGGTCTTCCGAATCCGGCGATGAAATTCTATCCAGAGAACGGTTGATCAGGGAGTTTGACTTTAAGCGTGTATCTCAGTCTCCGGCAGTATTTGATCAGGAAAAACTGGATTGGATGAATGGTGTCTATATCAGAAAAATGTCCAAAGAAGAATTTTATCAAGCAGTACGTTCTTTTTTTCAGAAGAGTGAATATGCCGATCAGCCTGAGGAAGTGTTAAAAAGAGTTGCTGCTATTTTGCAGGAAAAAGTAGAAAGATTGAACCAGGTGGTGGGAAAAGCTCGAATTTTCTTCCAGGATAATGTGGTTCCTGAGAATGAGGAAGCTAAAGCAATCTTGAATACTCCGGAAGCCCGAAAGGTCATTTCCGGGCTCCTAAAAGAATTGCAAAAAGCTGATAAATTTAATGGTCAGGTGTTTTTGAATCTTTTAAAAAATATTCAGAAAAGTACGGGTATTAAGGGGAAACATCTCTGGATGCCGGTGCGGGTGGCATTAACCGGCCAGATGCATGGCCCGAATTTGACCGATGTGGTTGAGATTCTGGGTAAGACAAAATGTATATACTTTCTGAAAATGAGCAACACAGAATAATATTATAAAGTATTGTCTGTATTGTATTTATATTAATCAACAGAAATCCTCTGAAGTATTGGAGGGTTTTTTTGTTTAGTAGATCACATTAAGGAATGATACTTGCTTTCTTCTTAGGTCAATCATTTAGATGTGAAAAAAATTTTAATTCTAACAGTGAAAATAGTATGATTCATTCAGTTTCAGGTAAAAAAAGTAGTGGTGTAAATAGTAAAGCATTTTTTATTTTTATTTTTCTATTGTTTTTGCAGGAGTGTTTTGCGGCCTCAGGAGTAGATACAGAATTTTTCCCAGTACCACGGACTATGCGACTTCAGGTACAGTTCTGGATTAATATTTTTACCCGATATTCAAAACATCAGTATATTATACATGATATTCAGAAACCAGAGAAGATTTACAGAGTAGTAGATATAAGAGATTATGTCAGAAATACTGAATTATCGGATTCAGAAAAGAAAGAAATTATCAAAGTTAATATTAAAGAAATTGAGTTTATTCTCGAAAAACTTGGGTCAGGTAGTTTTTCACCTGGCAGTCTTACTGAGGAAGAGCAGAGAATATACAGACTATTTGGGAAAACCTCACAGACATTGGTGTTTAAGAAGGCAAAAAAACATATCAGATACCAGAGAGGAATGAAAGAAAAATTTAAATTGGGGATGGAAAGGTCAAAAGTGTATATTCAAAGCTTTAAAAGAATTTTCCAAGAAGAAGGGGTTCCTGAACATTTGATTTATCTTGCTCATGTGGAATCTTCCTTCAATCCCCGGGCGGAATCCAAATATGGGGCAGTAGGTATATGGCAGTTTACCCGTGCAACCGGACAGATGTATTTAACCATAAATAACCATGTAGATGAGCGCAGGGATCCTTATCTTTCCAGTCGGGCTGCAGCAAAACTGCTAAAACACAATTATCAGATTCTGGGCAACTGGCCATTGGCAGTTACTGCTTACAATCATGGACTGAATGGGGTTAAAAAAGCAGTTGAAAAATCCGGTTCAAAGGATATTGATAAAATAATTAAAAAATATTCAAGCCGTATCTTTGGATTTGCTTCCAAGAATTTTTATGCAGAGTTTATGGCAGTTTTATATATACTTAAAAAAATTAAATAATATTTGAAGAGAACAAATTGTTAAACCGGATATATTTATTGCTTCATTTTTGCCATGAGATTCTGCATTGACAAGATATATTGATCAATAGAAGATTTTTTTCAACAGTTTTATAAACCTAACTTCTTTTTTATATCTTTGGGCAGTGCATGTTTATTAACCATAATAGCAGTAATACTTAATTCAACAAAAGGTTTGGACATATAAAGATAGCCGTTATATTTTCCCTTTGTTCCCCAGGAATTTTTAGTATAAAAGTAGGAATTCCCTTTTTGATCATAAGCAAGTCCTACAATATGCATAGCATGATCATCAGTGACCAGAAACTTGTCAAATTGTTTTTGTCTTAATTCAGCGGTTATCTCTTTTTCTTCTACAGGTTCTTCAACTTCTGCTTCGATTTCATCAAGACTTTTGTCTTCCCATTTTTCATCTTTGGGTACAATAGCATAGCCATTATTACGCGATGAAAAATGTCTGTTGCTTACATCACCTCCGTAGACTACTGTATGTCCTTCTTTTAAAGAATGTTCTATGATTCTGGAAAGGTCTTCGACTTTAACATTGTAATATTCATCATTGAAGGTCCAATTGTCAGGAAGTCTCAGCATAACCTGTTGATACAGGGGAAGATGGGAAAACGAGGTTATCTCTATATAATCATCAGGATCAAGATCCAGATAATTTTTTAAAAATGTTTTGGGAGTGAATTTTTTATCATTATGGGTAAAAGTTTCAGGAGGTGTTCCCAGATAAACATCAGCGGCGGCATTAAAAGCATCTTTCCATATAGGTGTAGGTCTGCGTGCTTCCAGCACCGCATCTACCATTGCATTCAGCACTCTACCGATCTCACTGTGATTATGGTCATCTTCACCAATATTTTTACCTGTATATACAATCTCAGGAACACAGCCATGCTGTTCCATCTGATCTATTACATCATGGCAGGCTCCGCCCTGAGCAAAGTTTATTTTCCCGTGAAAGCGAATATAGTTTTCCGCTTTATCAGTGTAGGCATGACGTACTATAAACATCTCGGAAAGATTTAACGTGTCCTTTTTATTGTTACGCATGAATTCAGACTCCAGCATAGAATTGGTTGCAAAACACCAGCAGGTTCCGGTACGTCCCTGGCTTACCGGTGGAGTATGGGGCAGTTCTACATCCAAGGTAAACTGGTATGCCTCCTTTACTTCTTCTTTTTGTTTGTCTTCTTCCTGTGCAGTTAAAAGGGAAGTACAAAAGATAAATACTAATAGAGAAGTAATCAACATAAGTAATGTTTTCTTTTTCATGGTTTCCTCCATATTAATGTTAATTTTTGGTATAATTTACAAAATTATGAGTGATTAATCAATTTAATTATACATTTTTTCTAATTAAGCTGGAATAAAAATGGGAATTGATATATTATTTCAAGTTTGTATTATCTAGAAAAAGTTTTTATATTATTTATAGACTTATCATTGAATATTATTTTTTTATGCAGGTGTTTACAAAAGTCAAATCCAGAGGAATATTAACATGGATAATCTATTTGCCGGGTTGGATGTATCCACCCAGAGCTGTAAGTTAGTTGTTCTGGATATTAAGGCTGAAAAAATTGTATTTGTGGATGCAGTGAATTATGATGAAGATTTACCTGAATTTAACACTCAAAACGGAGTCATGAAGGATATGCCGGAAGGAGTTTCAGAATCAGATCCGCATATGTGGATCGACGCAATGAATCAACTGTTTAAAAGACTATCAGATTCTTCAGTACCTGTTAATTCTATATGCTGTATTTCAGTATCCGGCCAGCAGCATGGTCTGGTAGCTTTGGATAAAAAGGGAAATCTGGCCAGAAAAACGAGCAAGCTCTGGAATGATTTTTCAACTCAGGAGGAGTGCGAACTTCTTACAGACCGGGTAGGAGGATCTGAGGTAATGATCCAGGAAACAGGCAATACCCAGCGGACAGGATATACAGCTGGAAAGATTTTTCATGTGGTGCGCAACGAACCGGAAATATACAAAGAAACTTTCACTCTTTTTCTGGTCCATAATTTCATAAACTGGTATCTAACCGGCGGTGTTTGTATCATGGAACCAGGAGATACCTCCGGCACTGCCCTGTGGAATCCCAAAACCAGGAAGTGGTCAAAAAAAGTGATTAATGCTATAGATAAAAACTTATTCAATAAACTCCCGGAAGTTAAGCCTTCTGATCAGACTATCGGGAAGGTGTCTGATAAACTGATCTCTGACTTCGGATTTTCTCCGGAATGTTTTGTGGATGCAGGATGCGGAGATAATATGTATGGGGCCGTGGGGACCGGTAATGTCCAGCCTGGTATTGTAACCATTAGTCTTGGAACCAGTGGTACTGCGTATTCCTTTATGGGAAAGCCCTATGTGGATCCAACCGGAGAAATTGCCTCTTTCTGTGACAGTACAGGTCATTATTTACCTCTGCTCTGTGTCTCAAATCTTGCCAATGGATACAATGCTCTCTTAAATGAGTTCTCCCTGACCCATAAGGCATTTAACTGTATGATCAAAAATACTGATCCCGGAAATAAAGGACGGATAATTATTCCCTGGTATGAAGGAGAACGCACCCCTGATGTGCCTCAGGCAGCACCAATTTATTTTGGATTTTCACTGAATGATTTTACCCCGGAGATCCTGTGCAGGGGAATTCTGGAAGGACATATTTTTAATCTTTACAGCGGATTTCAGCGGTTGCCGGTTTCGGTTAAGGAAATCCGGCTTACTGGGGGTCTCTCACGGTCAGAAGCCTGGTGCCAGACAATTGCTGATGTATTTAATGCAGAAGCAGTACCGGTTAAAGGAGAAGGCGCAGCTTTAGGTGCTGCCTTGCATGCAGCCTGGGTATGGCTGAATGAAAATGGTATTAACACAGATCTGGAAAAAGTTATTCATCCTTTTCTTGAATTCGATGAATCAATGAGAAAAAGACCTATAACAAAGAATGTGTCGGTGTATAAAAAGCAAACAGAGCTCTTCCGGTCAGTCAGCCGACGAATCCGGGGTCTTAAAGGCAATGACCCTTTTGAACTCAGAGCAGATGTCAAAAAGATGCAGGGAACAGACAAAAATAATGAATAACATTATACTGTATAAAAAGACAGTTACAGTA
>JAWODZ010000233.1:0-27532 GCA_046483025.1 bacterium | reverse complement strand
GGTTATTCTATAATGTATATTTTGAATGAAGGATTTAAAGTATTCGATATGACAATTCCATTTAGTACAAATAATCTTAGACGACTAGAAGACTTTGTAGGATGGGGTACAATAACATTAGGTAGTGTAAGCCCCACTAATTATAGTCCAGTTTCTGTAGGTATAACAAGAATTAGGTTTCCTGAAGGTACAGTATTTCCTGATACAGAAGATCAAGCATCATGGGGTACTACATGGGAAAACTCTTTTCCAATAACTATTGGTTTTCTTAATGCAAGGTGGTCAAAATCTAATATAAATGAATAAAGGAGTTGTGCTATGAATAAAAAAATTTTTCAATATTTACTAATACTTTTACCATTATTTATATTTGCTTCTGAAAGAAAATGGATGCTGCAAAACTTAAAATATAAACCATGTTATTTATTTGATATTGAAATTATTGATAACAATAATATGATTGCAGTAGGATATAATGGAACGATTATAAGAACATCAAACGGAGGGCAAACTTGGCAAGATATTGAAAGTGGTACAAATAAAGCGTTAACATCAGTATTTTTCATAACAAAGGATAAGGGATGGATAGTAGGCGAATCAGTAATATTAAAAACTACAAATAGCGGTAAAAGCTGGAATTTACAATATAATGAGTATGGAATAATGAATTCTCTTTATTTTGTAAATGAAAAAATGGGTTGGGCTGTTGGAAGAGATATAGGAAAGGGCAATGGGAAAATAATAAAAACTATCGATGGTGGTATACATTGGAATATAATAGATAGAGAAATTCAATATGAATTATTATCGGTATTCTTTTTAAATGCAAAAGTCGGATGGATAAGTGGGGAAAATGGTATATTACTGAAATCAATCGATGGAGGAGAAAATTGGAGTAATCAAAAAATTAGTACATCGGATAATATCAGTGATATTTTTTTTAAAAACGAAAATAGAGGTTGGGCAGTTTGTGATCATGCACTATTTTCAACTAATGATGGAGGAGAAAATTGGATACTTGAAAAAGTTAACAAAGATATTTGGTTCAATAAAATATGTTTTTTTAATAATGATATAGGTTGGATTTTTGCTTTAAACACAATTTATCAAACTAATAATGGAGGTAAAACCTGGGATTTACTTAAAATTCCTGATTTTATTAACGGAATAGAAAGATATAGTATTGTTAATCAAGAGACGATATGGCTACTAGTTAACAGTGTTGATATAATTACTACAACTGACAGAGGTAAAAGTTGGAATAATAAGTTTACTGGTATAAGAAAAGATTTGTATTCAATATATTTTAAGAATGAAAATTTAGGATATGCAGTTGGTAGGGATGGTGTTATATTGCAGACAAAAAATAGCGGTAAAGATTGGAAATTGCATGAAAAGGTTGAATCTGAAACATTAAAGAAAATATATTTTATCAATGATACAATAGGTTGGATTGTTGGTAAAAATGGAACGATCTTAAAAACTATAAATTCAGGTTTCAGTTGGAATTTACAAAGAAAGATGACAACTAATGATTTATGTAATATTTATTTTATGAATAATCAAAAAGGATGGATTATTGGTGAAGGTGGGATTGTATTAAAAACAGAAAATACAGGAAAAAAATGGGAAATTCAAATTACATATAGTAATTATATTTTAACAGATATATGTTTTATTAATAAGAATGATGGATTTATTGTTGGAACGTTGGACAGAAATAAAGTATTTGGAAGTTCAAAATCTTATACAGAAAAGGTTAATATTATTTTAAAAACTACTGATGGTGGTGAATCTTGGCATCGCCTCAGGAAGAAGAATAAAATAATTGATTTTTTGATCAATTTATTTTCATTGCAAGATGGTTATCTTTCATTATTTTTTATTGATAACCATAACGGCTGGATTTCAACTTTTAAGGGAAATTTATTACATACAACAGATGGCGGTAATACTTGGGATAAGTGTGACATCAAAACAAAAGATAGCTTATATGATGTTTTTTTTGTGAATTCTTTAATTGGATGGGTAGTAGGTTCTAATGGTGTTATATTCAAAACTGTTGATGGAGGTAAAAATTGGATTTCACAGTCAATAGTAACTGATAGGAAGTTACGTTCTGTTTATTTTTTAAATGAAAATGAAGGATGGATAGCAGGTGAAGGTGGTATTATATTTCATACAGAAACTGGTGGTGAATGAAAATAATATATTTAAAAGTAATATTCTTAAGTATATAATTTAAATATTACTTAGCTATTACTAGGGTAATTTTACAAAAGGGATTGAATAAACACTCGTTTATTAACCTTATAAGAGACTACTATAAAAATGTTACGTGGGGTCAAATGATATTTTTAGGAGTGAGTATTTTTAGAGGAGTCTCATTAAGTCTCTCACAAATCATTTTTCCTGATGGTACTTATTATCCTGAATATGGTAAATTAAGTCCTGGGGGTGAATTAAGTGTATCTACACTTGCGGGTTTTTCTGTTACTAATGTAAGATGGAGTATGACGAAGCAACCTCATTGATAAAACAAAATATTTTAGTAAACTAAGAATTAAAGAGGTATAAAATGAATAAAACTATAAAATTTCAGAATCCATTAAAGGTGTACATCTTCCATATTTTTTCAATGTTTTTATATTTTTTTAAGTGGGGTTTTTATATTATAAGTTGTTTAAATAAAATTAGCACAAAAGAAATTATAAATATCAATAAGATTAAGAAAATATTAATTTTTATGTTTTCTTTATATTTAATTATTTTTCTTTTCTTCATGATTTCTGGCCCAATATCATATTATAATATTAGCCAATCTTTAAAAATAATATTTGATATTCTAACAATAATTATGATAGCAATTTCAATTCTCTGGTTTATTGGGATCGTTTTGTTTTTTGGATTTGTAAATTACCAAATAGATAGGATCTCTTCTTTCAGATTTGGTTTAAAGACTAATCCAATATTATCTTCATTAATAGCTGTATTATTATTTCCCATTTTTTTATTAAATGTGCCTTATACTCAATATAAATTAAATAAATTAATAAAGATACAATATAAAAATGAAGATGAATGCAACATCCAAAATAATGAAGACAATAAATTAAAGAAAATTACGCCGTTTAAAATTATTATTTTTATTATGATACTTTTTGTTTTGTATGTTTTTGGAAATTTAATATTTAAAGGAATAAGATCAAATAATATTGCGATTGAAATAAAGCCATTAACAGATCGTTTTGTTAATATATTGATTAATGATGATATTGAAAAGTTACATAAAAATTTTGGAAGGCAATCTGGGTTAACAGAGGAAGAGTTTTCGATAAAATTTTATGAATTGAAAAAAATTTTTGGAGATATAACTGATTTCCAGTATCGTAGATATTCAAGTAGCAGTTATAAAAATAAATTAACAGGGTTTTTTATTTATTACAAGTTATATACTAGTGATGGGAATAGTTATCAAGGTATATTTTCTATGGATATTAATGAAGAAGAAAATAAACCTTCAAGGGTAAAGATTGAGAGATTTAGTGTTTCTGGCGATATAGCTGATAAACGATATTTTTATATTGATTTAATGTGATTAAATGTTATTATTATAAATAATATTATATTTAAGCAATAAAAAGATCATAGATTAATTTAAAAAATTAAGGTTGTTATATTGAATTTTTTCTACCTCGACGGCACCACGGAAACCTATACCTTTGACGCCAACGGCAATCGCACCTCCTCCACAGACCGCTCCGGCAGAACCACCTATTACCAATACGATCCCCAGATTGACCGCATTGACCGGATCACTTTTCCCACGGGGGGATTTATCGATACTGATACGGATGAAGTCGGTTCCTATGTGGCGGTGTCCGATGACAAGGGCAATACTACCCGTTATGAATACGACGAGGACGGCAATCTCAGCGCTACCATCAATGCCCTGGGAGACAGTACCGTGTATACCTATGATGCAGCCGGCAATCAGACCTCCATGACCGATGCCCGGGGTAATACTACCAGCTATGAATATGACCTGAACGGCAACAAAACCAAGATCATCTATCCGGACGGTACCTTTATCACTATGACCTATGATGCCAGAGGCAACAAGACCTCGGAAACCGATCAGGCCGGCAATACCACTGTGTTTGCCTACGATGCCCTGGATCGTTTGATCAAAGTAACCGATGCCCTGGGTAATGAGACCACCTATACTTATGACGAAGTGGGCAACAAACTCACTCAGACCGATGCGGAAGGCAGAACTACCAGCTGGGCGTACGATGATCTGGGACGAGTGATTAAACGTACTCTTCCTCTGGGTCAATCCGAGCATTTCACCTATGATGCTGCCGGGAATGTACTTACCCACACTGATTTCAAGGGAAACTCCACTGACTTTGAATATGATAAAAACAACCGGGTAGTTAAGAAAACCTTTCCTGATGCCACCGAAGAAACCTTTACCTACACTGCCACCGGAAGACAGGATACTATCATAGACAGCAGAGGCACCACGCTGAACCTGTACGACAGTGGTGATCGCCTCATAAAAGCAGTGAATCCGGACGGGTCATCTATTGAGTACCAGTACGACTCCATGGGCAACCGCACCGCTGTGATTGTGGATACGGATACCACCCGCTACACTTTTGATGATCTGAACCGCCTGAAAACTGTGACCGATCCTGAAGACCGAGTAACCACTTACACCTATGATCCGGTCGGCAACCGATCAAGTGTTTCCTATCCCAACGGCACTGTGGCAGAGTATACCTATGATTCCCTGAACCGGCTGAGGGAGTTGTTTAATCACCAGGCGAATGGGGATACTGTTTCCTGCTATGAGTATACCCTGGGACCGGCTGGGAATAGAATTAACGTGACTGAGCATTCGGGCCGGACTGTGGATTACACTTATGATGATACCTACAAGCTGCTTCAGGAAAGCATCGATGATCCTGATTTCGGTTCCCGGGTGATCTCCTATGAATACGATCAGGTGGGCAACCGGCTGCTCAAGGTTGATGATGGCGATTCCACGCTTTACTCTTACGATGCCAATGATCGACTGCTGTCCGAGAATGGGATTACTTACACCTATGATGATAATGGAAATACCCTGACCAAAGATGATGGTGCTACGGTTACCAATTATTTTTATGATTACCAGAACAGGCTGGTTAAGGTGGATGATGGGATTTCAGTAGTTGAGTATGCCTATGATACTGAGGGAAATCGGATACAGAAGATAGTTGATAATGTTGATGTTACTCACTATCTTGTAGATAACAATCGTAATTATGCACAGGTGCTTCAGGAGCGGGATGATGTTGGTTCAGTGTTGGTAGATTATACCTATGGAGATGATCTCATTTCCCAGAAACGCGGTTCTTTGACATCGTATTACCACTACGACGACGGGTGACCTTAACACTCGGCGTACTCGGGTGGCATTGCCTTTAGGCAATGTTTTTAAAGCACTTAAGGTTACAAATAAAAAATTATTTTTTAAAAAATCATAATGCTTTAAAGCAAAGTAATATTATTATTATGTCAAAACAAATAAAAACAGTCCATCGAAAGAAAAGAAAAACCTATAATATCAAAGGGCATGCCCATGAACTAACTTTCTCATGTTATCATCAATATAATTATTTAGATGATCCCAAAAGTTGTGAGTTATTTTTAGATGAACTATCATCAGCCAGAAAACAATATCATTTTTATTTATGGGCATATGTATTAATGCCTAACCATGTTCATTTGTTGCTGTATCCTTATCAAGAGCATTATAATATATCCATAATATTACAGTCGATAAAAAGGCAAAATGTCAACAAACTATCGTAACTTTTTGATTAAAAACGATTCAAAAGTATTTAAAAGAATGTGTATTAAATCAGGGAGAAAGACAGTCTTTCGTTTTTGGCAAGTTGGGGGTGGTTATGATAGAAACCTGTGGACTGCCAAAGCAGTTCATGCTTCCATTAAATATGTTGAAGCAAATCCTGTTCGTAGAGGATTGGTGAAAAGACCAGAAGACTGGAAATGGTCATCAGCAAGGGCTCGAGAATATCAGGAAGGTTTGATGCCTGATGATTTTGATATTCCTTTTTTGATGAAGTAGAGATGGTGAATTTTATAGGTTCGTTAGGCACGGCCTAAAGCTTGTCCTGAGCACAGTGAAGGAGCACGTGCCACACGAAAAAAAGTCAGGATGGTGGGTACTGGTCACCCGTCGGCTGGGAACAGAACCCAGGTTACAGAACACACCTGAAGCGTGTCAAAGCGTGATAAAGCCCTTCAATCAATTCACAATCTAGAAAAAATTCTGAAAGAGGAAAATCCTAATTATATTCAATTGGCTAGAGCAGCAATAAAGGATAAATAAATATCAGAGTACACCCTGAACTGTGCAGTACCGCCTACCTCTCAAAAATATACCCTGCACTGCGCACACTGCGGATGTATTTAGGTTTGGAGGGTTTGGGTTCGAAATATTTCCGGAGCCGGAGGATGAAATTATCCACGGTCCGGGTTTCTATATCTTCTGTAATATTCCAGACATTCTCCAGCAATTCTTTCCGGGAAACAATTTTTTCTTCGTGTTCAACAAAGTATTTCATCACCATGGCTTCATAATAGGTTAACTGAATGGTTTTCTTTCCTGCCCTGCAGGTCATAGTATCAAAATTGATTTTATTCTTTCCAAAAGTATATACAGGATCCTCATCTGGGGCAGTCTGATACCACTGTTTTCTCTTCAGTATACCTTTTATTCGTAACAATAGTTCATCCAGGTGAAAAGGTTTGGTGACATAATCATCTGCACCGATTTCCAGCCCTTTTACCCGGTCTTTTATATCAGTGCGGGCAGTGAGCATTAAAATGGGCATTTGGGGAGATTTTTCCCGGATTTTGCAGGCGATTTCAAAGCCGTCATGATAGGGGAGCATGATATCCAGAATGATTAAATCGAATTTTCTAAAAGCGATAAGGTCCAGTGCTTTTCTTCCATCTTCAGCGTGAATTACCTCATACCCTTCTTCTTGAAGATTATATTTTAATCCCGCTGCCAGGGAATTCTCGTCCTCGACCAGAAGAATAGAGATTTTCCCCAAAAAATTCTCTTTCATGTTGAGTCCTTTTCTTTTTTCCTGGTCATTTTCAGCAGACTGTTTATGTAGTGTTTTTTCCACACAGCATAAATAGGCAGATAAATGGTAAAAGTTGTACCACTGCCTTCGCCTTTACTCGCCACACTCACCTTACCTCCGTGATTGCGGATGATCTCTCTAACCCAATATAATCCCAATCCTGTGCCTTTAACAGAAGGGATTTTTTTATTGTACAGGCGGTGAAACTTATGAAAGATTTTTTTGATTTCTTTGCCCGGAATACCGATACCGTTATCTGAAAATGTGATGACTATGTGCTGAGTGGTTTGCCGTAATTTGATATTAATGTGTACCGGACCAACCGAGTATTTTATGGAGTTATCTACAAGATTATTAAGAACGATTTGGAGCGCATCCTGATCAGCCACGCATTGACAATTGACCTTGCCTTTAATGTGAACATTTTTATCAGTTAATTTAAACCGCCGCATAGTTTCCTGAATCAGATCGTGTATTAAGGTGTCTGCATCGTGGGTATGATAGTTAAACATTGTCTTTTTTTGCTCTAAGGCTGATATTTCCAAAATTGAATTTATGAGGTAATGTAACCTTTTGGCATCAGTCATCATGTAGTTGATGAATTCTTTCTGCTGTTTTATTGGAACCTTACGGGTATTCAGGGTTTCCAGATACATCTGAATCGATGCCAGAGGTGATTTCAGTTCGTGGGTTATATTGGCGATGAAGTTGTCATAGAGTTTTGTGATTCGCATCTGCAGATTGAGCCGGCGGAAAATAATGGACATACCAAATGAGATTGCAACCAGCATGATGAGTCCGCCCACCAGTATAATCACATTGATATCTTTGGAGATAATTTTTGACTGAATCTGTCCTTCCACATCACTGATGATAATATGGCTGGACACATACCAGTAAATCCACAAGCCCAGAAGCAAAAGCCAGGCGATCTGGGCAAGCACAAAAACAAGGATATTAAAGAAAAGAGAGTATTTATTTTTCATTCTTGCAAATCCGGTATTTTGACATTACTTTGACAATTCCGTATGGATTTTTTCCTTATATTAAATATAAAGGTTTTTTGAAAATAAACAAAGGAAAATTATTTCCGGGAGGGCAGTTATGAAAATTTTACTTATTTATCCGAAAATACCCAATACGTTTTGGAGTTTTAAAAACGCATTAAGGTTTATTTCCAAAAAATCATCAGAACCGCCCTTAGGGCTGCTTACAGTAGCAGCCATGCTTCCCGAAGACTGGGAGAAGAAACTCATTGATATGAATGTCTCTGATTTGAAAGATCGGGATATTCAATGGGCGGATTATGTGTTTATCAGCGGGATGGAAGTGCATATAGAATCATTCAAAAAAGTTGTTCGTCGCTGTAATACACTGGGAGTAAAAGTTGTGGCCGGCGGTCCCATGTGCACCCTTGACTATAAACACTTTCTGGGAGTGGATCATTTTGTTCTCGATGAAGCTGAGGTTACCATACCACAATTCTTAAAAGATTTAAAACAAGGAACTCCCAAGCATGTTTATCGATCCGATCATTTTCCTGATCTTGCTACATCCCCTGTACCACTCTGGAATCTTTTGGAGAAGAAGAAGTATGCCTCCATGAGTATGCAGTATTCCCGGGGCTGTCCTTATGACTGTGAATTTTGCAATATCACAGTTCTAAATGGCCGTGATCCCCGGGTTAAAAGCGGTGATCAATTTCTTGATGAGCTGAGTGCCCTCTATAATGCTGGATGGCGTGGTCAGGTTTTTATTGTGGATGATAATTTTATTGGTAATAAAAAGCAGCTCAAGACGGATTTGCTGCCTCAATTGATTGAATGGTCAAAAGCAAGGAAATACCCCTTTCGTTTTATAACCGAAGTTTCCGTTAATCTGTCTGATGATGACACATTGATTCAAATGATGATAGAAGCCGGAATCAGCAAGGTTTTTGTCGGGATCGAGACACCAAGCACTGAGAGTTTAAAGGGATGCGGTAAAAAACAAAACATGGGGAGAGATCTGGTTTCATCAGTTAAAAAGATGCAGCGGTTGGGACTCATTGTTCACGGAGGGTTCATTATCGGATTTGATGAAGACACACCTAATATTTTTGATGATCAGATTAACTTTATTCAGAAAAGCGGGATTGTAACCGCTATGGTGGGTCTTCTTACAGCTATTACCGGGACCCGGCTCTTCAGCCGCTTAAAGAAAGAAAATCGATTATTGGAATCATCCACTGGCGATAATATGGACGGTACTTTGAATTTTATTCCTAAAATGAATTATCAAAAACTTATACGGGGATACAAGAAGGTGCTGACCACCATTTATTCTCAGAGGGAATATTATCAGCGGATTAAAACTTTTCTCAAAGAGTATAACCCCCCTTCTGTCAAGTCAGAAATCAATATATCCTGGAACGAAATTATGGCCCTGCTGAAATCTATTTGGTTCTTAGGAATTGTGGAAAAAGGAAGAACCTATTACTGGAAATTAATGGCATACAGCTTATTCAGACATCCGGCAAAATTTCCCCTGGCAGTAACTATGGCAATTTACGGGTTTCATTTCAGACGGATTGTTGAGACAGTTTGATTGGATTTGACTTTTCTTGCAGTATTCCTTTTCGGTTCTGAAAAGGGTACTTATATATATTTATTATACCGCAGTGGTTTATCCCGCTGCGGTTTTTTTGTTTTATATTTATGATACACAGAAAAGATTTTATCAGCGATTGATCTTTAGGGTATAGTCGTAAATTATCCGTATATTATATTAAAGAACTGATAATTACAGAATATTGTTCTGTCATTGAAATATGATAATTTTAACTTGACACAAACTGAAATTATTTATAATTTATAAAAGATATCAGTAAATTTTTTGTAATTTTTATTACCAGTCAGAATCATTTAAGAATTATTCATATCACACAATAATACATGAGCAAACATTGTACTCTCACAAAAAATTCAGAAAAATTTTTCAAGACACATTATTAATTCTAATAGTAATCAATACTATATACTGTTCTGTACCAGCAAAAGCAGGTACGACCATACAAAAAAAAGATTCTGCTTACCTGTGGCTGTTAAAAGAATGCAATCAGGAAGTGTTCACAAAAACTTTCGAACATCCATTTTTAGCTTTGCTTAATAAAGCGCTTGAAGAAGAATATCTTGATCTCGACAACCTTGAACAAAAGAAGACATATATAGAGTACTTTTGGAAGAAGCATAATCCCAATCCTCTTTCAGATGAAAATGAATACCTGCAGAATTTTCTGAAACGCTGTGATTATGTTAAAGAACATTTTTCCTGTGAAGAGCCTCCTTATTTTGATGATCGTGGTACATATTACCTTAAATACGGAGAACCCACTGTCAGGATAACACAACATCCTCAAAGTAAATATGCTGATATATTCAAGGATGAGACAGTAAGAAATTTTTTAGGGTCAATTATATATAACTGGAAAATAGGTAAACCGTTCATACCCGTCCGTTATTCAGTAAGAGGAAATGAAACCTGGGTCTATCAGTTCGTGAAAGATGACAAACAAAGTGAACTGGTACTGCATTTTGTGGATGAAGGAAGCTGTTACAGAGAAGTGAAATCTCTGGATAAGGCTATTATATCTCCTCGTAAAATCAGATTACGTTATTTTTACTGGGCTGATCTGTTGAAGGAGAGAGCTGCAGAGGCACAGTCCCGGGCTATTTTTGATATATGTGAAGAAATATGGAGTTTCGAAAATGATATTGATATTGCTGCTTATAATGGAGATGTAATTTCTGGTATGCATGATGTTCATAATCCTCATAAGAAGTTACTGCATATTGATAATAAGTTACAATTAGAACTGGAGAAGAAAAAATCTAATGTTCCGGAAATAGTGTTTACTCCTGAAAAAGCCGTACAGGAATTATTGTTTTATTATGATATTGTACAATTCAAAGGTTCCCAGGATGCAACTAATCTTTTCATTAACTATTTTATTCCTGTTTCTGATAATTTTATCTCTGACACTGCACAACATCAAATTGATACTGTTCTTCTTCAGTATGGCTGTCTGTTTGAAAATGAAAAACTGCAGCAGGTGGTAAGAGCCGGATATGAAAAAAGCTATAGTCTGCAAAAGTTTTCCCGAATAAATCTTCCCTATCTGATAGGCAATATGAATGTCTCACTGCTTCCCAAAGAGGGCAGAATTACCTTGCAGGTAGAAGATGAGGAAACCCGGAGAAAGGGATTTATCAAACAGGATATGCATCTGAGGGATTTCAGCACGCAGCAGCTATGCCTCAGTGATATACAGTTTAGTCAGGAGATAAAAGATTCTCTGTACAGAGAGTTTGCCCCGGTCCGGCACCTGAGAGGCATCAGTGTCATACCTTATCCGTATAATAAAATTGACAGAGAACAGCAGCTGTTCTGTTATTTTGAGATTTATAATATCAAGACCGGAGGTATCCGGTCCCAATATGAAGTTTCTTTTGAAGTCACCACTGACAGAGAAAAACAGGGGATTGTAAAAAATGCAGCCCGGCTTTTTCGCAAGTCCACGGATAATTCCATTAGTATGCAGCATATCAGAGCAGTTGAAAAGAATGATTCTCAGGAGCTGATAGGCATTGATTTCAGTAATCTGAAGAAAGGATTTTATGTCCTCAGCATTCGAGTTACAGATACAGATAATCCCGGTATTTCAGCTGAGGTAAGGAGAAATATACAGATTGAAGGGCAGTAATTTCTCAGAGATCAAAAAAATGCTGCTCGTGCATTGATTAAGCTGATTTTTTTTATTTCATACTTTATTTGCATAAGTATTTTTAATCTAATATATTTATAATGGTAGTACATTAATGCATCCTGACCATCACAGGATCAGGAAAAGAGTGCAGAGATTGTAATGAGAAGCACAGTTTCTCTTTTTAGTTCCGACCCAAGTTCAACTTGGGTCGGAGTTTGGATCACAGGATTAAGAGAAGAGTACTACAGTGTCAGCATTCATTGCAGACAATAAGATTCAAGACATGAAAAAATTATTTAAAAGAAAAAAATGGTATCAGAAAAAGTTATTTAACAAAAAGAAAATATTAAAAGTTATCCACAAATTCAGTGATGATTTCATATCTTTTTTTACACAAACAGTTAATTCTTTTTCCGGGAATTTAAGAAGGCGGGGTGCTATTGCTAACATGAAGAAAGGTGATATCATTCTTGCCCGCCCCCGGACTTTTGTTCTTCCTCTGGTACCATTAATTTATAGATTATTGTTACGGTCACAGTATGTTCATAGTCTGCTTTATTTGGGGAGAGGTAACATTATTCACACTACTGCCAGATATGGAGTGAAAATAGACAAAGTGCCGAGAAAAATATATTCTAAAAGCCGCTATACTGTTTACCGGGTCAAAGATTTTGACCCTGATCTGCAGGGTGAACAGGTGGTAAAAGAAGCGTTAAAATACAAAAACACAAAACTTGATCATGCCGGACTGATCACCAATATTCCGGCCAGAATCATGGGATTGAAAAAGCCGTTGATGAGTTTTGAAAAAAATCGTTTATGGTGCAGTAAACTTATCTATCAGATTTATAAAGCAAATCATATTGAATTAGTGCCCGCAAAAAAGACCGGTAATATTACTTCTGAAGATTTAAGCAAGAGTGAAGTATTAACAAAAATTTAATCCCGGTCAATAGTCCGGGATTATGTTATTTCATCTATCTGAAAATTTATGGATAAATACTCAAGTGTAGTTTTCCCCAGTCAGCTTTGCTGCAGATCATGGATAAAGGCATCAATGTTATTTTCTGAAATACTGAACTGACTTTCTTTTACTCCGGCAACTTTTTTTACCATAGTTTTTTCTATAAAATTCATTTTATTAAAAAATTGTGTTTTTAATTAAAAATTTTTAGTATACTATGTTGAGATAGTTGATTAAAAATTGACTGTAATTGGAGTGATAGTATGATTGAAACAATCAATGATTTTTTCAGTATTAGCTGGGTAAAAAACTTTGCTCTCAGTATTTTTTTATTTATCACTTTTGTGGTTATCATTTATGTTTCTAACAGACTTTTCAGAAGATCAAAATTTACCAGGAAAACAAAAAAGCAGATCTGGAAATGGAGCTTCTATGTTTTATTGTTTGCTTATATTCTTATTTTATTACGTATATGGGCATTTACTGATCTGTTTGCATATTTTAAGAATCCTCTGGTGAGTAAATTTTTTAATTCTTTACTGGCTTTGGGAATAATATATTTGATCCTGTATTTTGTCCGTCGGTTTATCAATTCACTGAATATAAAAATCCATGAAAAACACGAATATCGTAAACGTGCAGGGTATGCAGCCTGGTTTATATTTTTTATAATTTTAATACCAATATGGGCAGAAAGCACAAAGCAGTGGGCAACTATTATTTCCGTAATGGGTGCTGGTATAGCTCTTGCCTTGCATTCGGTTCTGTTGAATCTGGCCGGCTGGGTATACATAATTACCCGCAGACCATACAAGACCGGTGACAGAATTGAATTAGGAGATGTAAAAGGAGATGTTATAGATATCCGTGTTTTGCATACTTCACTTCTGGAAATTGGCAATTGGGTAGATGGTGAACAGGGAACCGGCAGACTGGTGCAGCTGCCCCATGGTCAGATATTCAAGAATGCCCTGTATAATTATACTCAGGGATTTGAGTATATATGGAATGAATTATCAATTACTATAACCTTTGAGAGTGACTGGAAAAAAGCAAAAGAAATACTTCTTAAACTCGGCAGTGAAGAGAGTCAGGAGATACAGGAACAAGTTGCAAGAAAGATCAAAAGAATGTCCCAGAAGTATTTAATCTACTTTAGAAAGTTTACTCCCATTGTCTACACTAAAATTGAGGACAGTGGAGTGAAATTGACCCTTCGGTTCCTTACTGATGTTAAAAAAAGAAGAGGTGGTGAAGACAGTTTGAGTAAGAAAATTCTGGATGCGGTTAATAAAACTAAATCAGTGAATTTTGCCTATCCCACGTATCGTATAACAAAAGAATGATTGTATGAGTTCCACATCCGGGAAAAAATCCAGACATTTATTTAGAAAGTTTATTTTTTTCTTCTTTCTCACTATCCTTGGTGTATTGCTTATACTGATTCTGGTTTTCAGATTTTTTCTCCCCCAAGAGGAGATTAAACTCTATACAGAACAGCGTCTGACCCAAGCCCTGGAAAAACCGGTGAATATCGGTGAACTTCAGGTTAATCCTTTTGGTTCAGTTATAATCCGGGATGTATCAATCGGTCAATACACCGGCCAGAAAGAAAAAATTGATACTCTGTTCAGGGTTAAAAAAATAGTATTAAAATATAAATTTTTCTCTCTGTTTAAACGCAGGCTGTGGATCACCAGAGTACTGATTGATACACCGGAATTTTATCTGCTGCCTGAATCAAAGATATCTGAAGCAGAAGATATAAAAAGCCCTGCAGAAATACAGTCAGCGAAAAAATCGGTAAAAAAACCAGATGCAGCTGCGCTCCTTCCCTTTGCTTTTTTAATGTCCAGCTTTGAGTTAAAAGATTGTACATTTTTACTGGAAATGAATATAGGTGAAGAAAAGACTTTTCTGTCTTTGCAGGGACTTAATCTGAATATTTCAAAAGTCAACCTGCCCCGGAATTTCCAGAGAGCCAGACACTGGATCCGGGGAGTTATTCAATTGTTTACCAGGGAAGGAAGCATTACCCTGAGATCAAAAAATTTCAGTCACCGGTTCAGAGCAGATATTGATATTACCGGTGCCTTTCGGGCCTTATCCAGGTGGGATATATCCGGGAATATCAAAGTCGGCAGGCAGGAGTGGGATAAAGCGATATGGCCAGGCTTATCACTTAATATTGAGGGAAGAAATTTTACAGACATATGTACTATTAATCAGGCATCCCTGCATACGGAAAAATTTAATTTTATTGATCTTGCCGGATCAATATTATATTTAAAGGAATACGACATAACACTCAGCAGCAGTTCTGTTGATCTTAATAGCTTCATAAAAACCTATGAAAAGTTGTTTTCAGATTTTGGCCTGAATATACATGAAATGATGGAGATTAAGGGCTTTATAACTCCCATAAAGGCTAGCATCCAGGGCAGGTCGGATTCTCTCCAGGTGGAAGCAGAATCCCGTTTGAATGTGAATAAATTATTATTTGTCAGTGATTCCTCTATTGTTGATCAGGGTTTTTTAAGAATTAATGCTGCAGGATTTACCAGTCTGGAAACGCTTAAAGAGATACAAGTCAAAACAGAATTTGGGTTTGATTCTTTTAATAAACATATGAATGATACTATGCAATTAAAAACCGGAGTTTTATCAGGTACTCTTACCACTACTTTGGACAGTCAGGGCTTTCCCTATACCGGATCCTTACACTGCAGCCTGGATAGCCTGGTTCAGGGGATGACAGAACTGAATGCTATCTGGTTCTCGGATGTCAAATCTGATCCGGGGATAGAAAATATTGTTTTTCAGGGTGGATTGCAGACTGACTCTATCGATCTTACTCATTTACCTTTTTCCGGGTTAGGAATCAAGGGCAGAGCCGGATTGGATCTTACTGTATTTTCCCGGGGCGGCTTACAAAACAAAGTGGAATTAAACTGCCGGTTTGATTCTGTACAGTACAACCAGGAATCAATCGGAAAAGGAGCCCGGACCCTGCAGGCAAATCTATCCTTCCGTACTGATTCCTCATGGTCAGAATTAGTATTGGACAGTTGCCTGATGAATGTTGATAATGTACTGGACTGTAATGTACAGGGGTATTATCTTCAGAAAAAAAGGGAATTTAATGTTACCCTGGTTCAGGCAACCATTGAAAATGCTGAAATTATCACTTACTTGCCTGAGACTGTTAGTGAAAATATGGAGTTATCCGGGTATGAAAATATGTATGCTACCCTGCAGGGAAGGATGCACGCAGATACATTCTCTAACGCTTTTACTGCCAGGATTGATTTTAACAATACCGGGATTAATTTGTTTCCGGAACAGATTTTTATCAGTGATGTGCAGGGAGATGTTTGTTTTCAGGGAAGCCTGCACAGCTTTACCGGACAAGGGGACATAGTACTGAACACCATACATATTCCACATATAAGAGCATCTTCTTTCAACCAGACTTCTTTTGGTTTTAAGGGAAAAGTGCACTCCTTCAACTCTTTTATAATTGATACAGCTGATATCTTTTTTCCTTCTCTGGAATTTAAGGGCAGTATTAAGGGATCTCTGCAGGATCCGGATAATGGCTCAATCAGCATTAAAGGGGGTGCTCGTTTTGAGTTTGATGCTGCCGATACTGTAGAATTTGTTAATAACATTCTGCTCAAAGGGAATATTGATGCCAGCTTGCAGGTTGAGACCTATGATTCCTCTCATACCGGAGTTAATGTTTCCGGTCATCTGAATGCAGAGTCATTGGCTGTCAGCAGTAAGGATCGGTTTGGAATTGCAAACGTTCAAAGTTCAGTGCCTTTCAGCATTAACTACGATTTGGAGACACAATCCTTGAGTACTTCTCAGGGTGATCCTCTTCAGATTCAAGGTGATTATCGGAATAAACGTTCTCTGTATCAGAATCTCTTTCCTGAAATTGGCAGGCTTACCCTGGAGTCAGTCAAGATATTACATTATCAGATTGACAGAATCGACACAGATATTCTTTGCACAGGGAATTGTATTCAGCTGCCCTGGATAAGTATGGATATTTTTGGCGGGAATATTGCAGGAGAGCTCAGTCTGGATCTGAACAGCGGGAAACTGGGTGACATTACTTATACCATCACCGGTAATGCCAATAGAATCAACTCAGCCATGATCAGCAGAGTGAAGCAGAAAAAAGAGGAAAAATCAGAATTGGATGCGACTTTTAAATTCGAGGGGAGAGGACTTGATATCTCAGAAATAGTTGATGTGTCCGGATATTTTCATATTATTACTATGGGGCCGGATTTTGCCAGTAATCTTCTCAGCAGTATTGATCCTTCCGGTTCAGACAGATCCATAAAAATGACCAAACAGTTGATCAACACAGGCTGGAAACCGGGTATCTTTTCTTTTGAACTGCGGCATGGATACGTATATCCATCTTTTAATCTCCATCAGCCCTGGTTTTCACCGGTCAGGCTTCCTGAGAGACTGGAATACGGGCGTCTGCCGCTGTCATTTTTTTTAAAGAGAAAGTAGGATGATCAGAAAAAAGGAGAATGGAATAGGATAATGAAAAAAGATTCAAGAGTCAAGAGGCAGGACTAAAGACTAAAAAGATAAAGGGAAAAAGGGTGTCGTCCTGAAAAAAAGTTTACAGTTTCTCTAACCAGTCTCTCAGTATTGTCATTCTGAGCGAGCGAAGCGAGTGAAGAATCTCACGCCTCCAAATAAAGAGGTATGACGTTTTTTTGCTGGAAAAGTACGATTCTTAAAAAAAATAACATTCATTTCCAGCTAGATTTGTTTCTTTACTTAACCCTCAGTAGCGTGAGATTCTTTGCTCCCTTCGGTCGCGCAGGATAACTTCTTCGTTACTTCGTTCCTCAGGATGACAAGATTGTTAATTACTATTTTGCGTTAAAAATTAATGAGGTAGAGGGGATTGGAAAAGTAAATAAGATCCAGATACAATAGGGGGAATACTGTTGTTTTAATTGTAAACCTATTTCAGGACAAGACCAGGGATAAAACAGAACTTTAGAACCAAAGAACTTGAGATCTTGAGAGAATTAGTGTTCAAAAACCAGAGACTAGTAGTCAGAAGTGATCATAGACCACGGACGGCAGACAGCGGGGTGAGATGGGGTCAGCGATTAGTTTTAATAAAAATGAGAAAAGAATGAGAAATGATAACATTGGATCTATACATTAAATAAAAGGAGGCCGATATGAAATGGTCAAAAATACTTGTGCTAATTTTATTGTATACAGGATGCAGTATAAAGGCTCCGGAAGTGAGAGTGACAGGTGAAATGACAGCGCTGGAACAGGAGGTAATCGGCACCTATAATCAAATGAAAGAGGATACCTGGATGATTGCTTCTACCAGGGATGAGAAAGATACCACTGTAGAAGTGAGTGTTTCTCCTGAAAAAAAAGAGGTTTTAGAGGCATTACAGAATCAGAAATTCAACAAAGATGACATTGACGAGTTTAAAATGAAGGAATATGTGGGTGAAAAGAATGACGGAACCCTTATGATCCGGGATCTAAAGGAGTTTCAGCTGGATACGGAGAAAAAGAAATTTATATGGGAACTGGTAACCCAGGAGAATCAGGATAGAGAAATCATTATGAACCGGGTTATTGAGCTTAAATCTACTCTTAAAGATTCCAACCGGGAGAGTATTTTAAGAGTATTTTCCCAGATGTATCAGGAAGAATCGGTTAAGGGAACCTGGATACAAACTCCTGATGGGACCTGGAAGAGGAAATAGCAATCATGAAGCACAGAGGGCTGACTTACATTGTCATTCTGGGAGTTTTATTTTTACCTGCACTGATACGGGCACAGGTATTGTCAAAGGTAGTGCAGATTACCACCCATCCGTCTTCGGATACAGAGCCGGCTGTATCAAAAAATGGAAAGTGGGTGGCATTTACTTCTGACCGGTCCGGAAACAGAGATATCTGGATTAAAAAACTGCCCCACGGAAAAGTGACTCAGGTCACTTTTAATCCTTCTGATGATCATCAACCCTGCTGGTCTCCGGACGGGAAATGGCTGGTTTTTGTTTCTCATAGAAGAGATGCTTTGGGGGACATATGGCTTCAGAGGATTAAAAAGGGCAAACCTCACAGAAAACCCATTCAAATGACAACCTTTCTGGGAGAGGACTGCCTTCCTGCTGTTTCACCGGACAGTCGAAAAATAGTATTCGTTTCAGAAAGAGAAGGCAGGAAAAATTTATGGATGCTGCAGATATCTTCCGGAACAATAACTCGTTTAACTTTTAAGGGCGGTACTGAACCAGTGTGGTCTCCGGATGGTAAACAGATCCTTTTTATTTCCTTTCGGGATAATCAATACGGGGATTTATTTCTGCTTTCCTTACCTGATAAACAAGCTTTAACTCCAGAGATAATAAAACTTACATCTTCACATAAAGGCAGAATCTACAGTCAGCCTTATTGGGTTTCACAGAACAATTCAGTGGTATTAAAAAAATATTCGGTTGACAGTGATGAAGATAACAGAATTACTCCTTTGGATAAACCGGCTATCTGGAAAGCTGATTTGTTACAAAACAATTCAAATTTAACCACAACCCTGCAGTATGATGAAGACAGAGAAATTCAGCTGACTACAGATACTTATTCGGATCAACATCCCTGTACTAATAATCAGGGGAGTATTTTTTACTCCTCAGAAAGAAATGGAACTCAGGATATTTATCAAATACCGATACAGGGAATTTTCCCTGTCCAAAAAGACGGCTATACTCAGTATGCAGAAGCACTTGAGAAATCAACTGAGGCAGTGAGTGATGAAGAAATCAGCCAGATAATATTAGGATATCAGAGAGTACTGGATTACTTTCCCCATGATTCAGTATGGGCAGCCAAAGCCATGCTGCAGATGGGAGAGCTGTATAGAATTATTGGATATCCTGAAAAAGCATCCTGCCTGTATGATCAAATAAGCATCCGGTATCCAACAAAGGAAAATGAAATAGCTTCTGCCTGGCTGAAAAAAGCTACTCTTGATATATATTCTATGGAAAAACGAATAGAAATGTGTCATAATATTATTAAATCCTTTGAAAACAATGTTTCTGTTTCTGCTCAGGCCTGGCTGGTTCTGGGAGATGTATATAAACAAAAAGGGCAATCCAGTGAAAGTTTTCGCTGCTACAGTTATGTTGTAAACAATTATCCGGAAATGAAAAATATTCAGCCGCTTGCCCGGCTAAATATAGGAGATATTTTCAGACAGGCAGAACAGTATGAAGCTGCTGAACAACATTATATATCAGTACTGAGAGAGTTTAAGGATTCACCTCTGTGGAGAAAGCGGGCTGCAGAAAGAATTTCAGAGAATATCAGTGGAAAACCATCTCAAAAAATATCTTCATTAAGAAAATTGATACATACAATTGAGGATTTACCTTCTCTTCAGGCCCAGGCATACCTTCAAATATGTTCTATTCTTATAGAACAGGAGCAGTTTCAGGAAGCTATCAGAGAACTGCAGGAGATCCAGGAGATGTTTCCTGCTTTGCAGTGGGTGCATGCTTCTTCAAAGATAATGCTTTCAGAAGCCTATCAGAAGAGAGGGGATGAGCTTAAGGCTATGTATTTGCTTCAGGAAGTATCAGAAAAATTTAAAATTGTGGAAGGAGGAAGCTTTTCCACTCTGGCAGAGGAAAAGCTTTTTGGTCTGCTTACCAGTACAGCAGAACATTTATTAGAAACAGGTGATTTCGAACTGGCTGAGGTCCGTTATCGCTGGGCCAGAAGGTATGATCCGGATAATATCAGCTTAATGAGGGGGATGGTGGAAGCAGGTTTTCGGGCAGGAAGAGGTGATATTGTAATACACCAGCTGCAGGACAGTATTGATGTTAAACCGGATGATCCGGTTTTGCTCTATGGCTTAGGGCTTGCTCTTTCTTTTAAAGGTGAAGAGAATATAAAAGTTCTCCAGCAGTCCAACACCTATTTAAAACAGGCATTAGGGTATAATTATACACTCATCTATCCTTATCGTACTTTAAGTTTTAATTATGAACTTATTGAACAGTTGCAGAGCCAGGAACAAGAGAGAACATTCTGGTACAGACTCAGGGGTATTATAACCAGTCCTTTTAGATGGCTTTACAACCTTCTTCCCTTTACTCAAAAAGAGGAAAAATTCAGGTACTATGAACAGGCAATAGATGCTTTGATTACTGCTCTTGAATTAAATGATGAACAGGAAGATCCTGAAATGGAAGCGTTATTAGCTCAGAATCTGGCTAATAATTTTTATCATCTGGGAGAGTTCGGATATAAAAATGCTTCTGAGTATTACAGAAACAGATTGGCTATTGATACTACGTTTAATTCTCTGCTTAGTAAAGCCCTGTTTTATCAGAGACTTGGTCACAGTGAGGCAATGCTTCGGCTATCGGAAGCAGAACCAATGATAAAAAAAGCCATACATGTGTATAAAAAGTTAGACAGAGAAGAAGAAGAAATATGGAATAGAAGAATACTGGCTTTTTTCTATCAATTGACTGAGAAATATGATAAATCTGTGTCCACTTATTTTCAACTGCTAGACTATGATAAACGAGCCGGAAACAAAAAGGAACTTCAGAGAGATTATCGCAACCTTGCCTACAATCTTTTTTTACTGGCTGAGTACAATGATTGTCTTGTTTATGCTCAGAAAAGTAAAAAATTATTATTAGAGGAAAAAATATCTTTTAAACCGTCCCCAAAGAATTCACTCAGGATTGAAATTCTGGGATTATCAATTCCGATCTGGAGTATGAAGCAGATCGGGGGTGCTTCTTCGGAAGGATTGACACCGGCTGACGAACTTGTTCTGGTGTATGGATTAATAAGTAAATCTCTTGAAAAACAAAATAAAATATTTCAGGCCATTGAATATGATAAGAAGCGGTTGGAAATATTTAAAACAAGGGATGATGTACTGGCTGAACGGGTGGGGTATAACCGGCTCGGTACCCTTTATTTTAAAATTGCTGAATTTGATAAAGCCTGGAATCATTTTTTCAGTTCTCTTGAAATCTGCCGGAATTACAACGATACTCAGGGCAGCCAAATAAACAGTCTTAATCTCAGTACTATGGCAATTACGGTTCAATCCCGGTTTGGTGATAGCAGATTTTTATCTTCAGCCCAACAGGTTCTGGAGAAAGAACTTGAGATTCAGCAGTCACTGGGCAGTATTTTTCAACCCAAACAAAGATTAATACTTCTCAGTACTTTGGGTACAATACAGCTGCTGAAAGCAAAGAATATTGATACTGGAGGAGGTGCTGTTCAAGAGACGGTGAGAGCTATGGTAGATAAGATAAGAGATATTCAACAGGCTCAGCATTATTTAGTAAGGGCGGATTCTTTAGCTGATAGATATCACTTATTCTTGGAAAAGTCCATCATATTGAAAAATTTATCTGAAGCAGCATGTCTGCTTAAGGAATACCCTGCAGCTTATGAATATCTGCAAGAGAGTTATACTATATTAACAACCAATAGGTATGAAAAATACATCTGGCAAGTTCTGTATGGGATGGCAGGGATTATTGATAACATATCTGATCAGAAACGTCATCCGGCTTTTAAGGGAAAAACATCTCTGGATCTTTATTTGGAGACCATTGCAGCTATGGAACGGTCTCAGAGTAAGGAAGAGAAGATTAGTGCCGGCTTTTGGGAAAGGCGGAAAGTTTATACAGATTGTTGTTTTGAATTGATCAAAAGGGGAAAATACAGGGATGGATTGGAAATAATTGAAAAGGGCAGGCAGAAACAGATTACAGATATCATTACGGAAGATCCGCCTGAATTCAGAAAAGAACGACATAAACTTATCTGGGGGAACTTAACATACATTCAATCACGGTTAGACCAGTTAGAGAAACAGATTATCAGGGAAAGAAGGATCAGCCAGGATAAATTTTTAAACAAAGAGCTGTTAGCAGAGAAGGAAACACTTGAAAAAGAATATAATCAGATCCTTGCCAAAATGCGAGATGAAGATCCAATGCTGGCCTATTTTTTCGGTGCTGGTACGGCAAATTTAACTGCAGTTCAGAACACACTGAGCGAAAGTCATGCTGTGCTGTGTTATCTTGCCGGACAGAGACATTCCCTGGTGTGGGTAATTGTTCGGGATACAATTATTTGCAGAAATCTTGATCTGGATGAAAGGAAAGCAAGATATTTGGTTGAGGAGCTTACTGGTCGTATTCAAAAAGACAGTTTAACAGCTCCTGTCTGTCAGGAACTGTACCATCATTTAATTACCCCTGTAGAGAAATATCTTATTGATAAAACCGAACTGCTGATTGTTCCGGATGATATTTTATGGAATTGTCCATTTGAAGTCCTGCATGACGGTAAGGAATATTTGATGGATAAAATGACGACTCATTATGCCACTGGTCTTTCCGCCTACTATCTGGCCACAAAACAAAAAAAGGTTAACCAGAAAAGAGTGGTTTCAGCTGGAAGTGTACGGCATAAGGATTTTTTTACTTCTTACTTAAACCTGGTGAGAGATCAGACACTTTTGTTAGGTGAAGAAGCTACTGAACCCACATTCTTATCCCTGTCTCAAAATGCTGATATTATTCATACTGAACGATGGATTTCTCCCCGGGCAGATAATCCTCTTTTAACTTCTCTGGTACTTTTTCCCGGAGACGGAGAGGATGGATATTTGAGTATCAGAGAGTTGTTTTCTACCAATCAAAATGCTACACTTTTTATTATGCCTCCATTTTCTTTTTCAGAAAAGAAAGAATATCTGTCCATAAGATTGTTTATAGAAACGTTACTATACAGTGGTATTCCCTGTGTACAACTAAACTCCTGGGCAGTTCCGGAGGAGGTCAAACAGGATTTTTATAGTTCATTCTTTTCTAAAATCGGTACTAATTCAGAAATGCAAGCCCTTTCCAGAACAGTAAAGGAAATCAGAAATAAGTATCCGGCTCTGAAATTCTGGGGAGCGTTTCGGCTCATTGGTTTTCAGGGCATGGATGAAGAGGAAAATAAAATATTCTCCCGGAATAATTTAGTGAATATGGTAAAAAAGGGTAGAGCATTTGCCCAGGATAAGGATTATGATAATGCTCTCAGGGTACTGGGAGAGGCGCTTGATATGGTGTATACCATGGATGATTCGCTTACCATGGTAAGAGTTTTAAAAGAGCTGGTGTGGACTTCAGTACAGGGGGAGAAATGGTCCAAGGCAGTTTTATATCAAAAACCACTTTATAATTCAGCCAAAGTCTCGGAGAATCTGAAATTAATAGTCAACACAGGAAATACACTTTCTACTTTTTATTATAGAAACGGAGAATATCAGCAGGCTGCAGAGATCAAACTTTTTCTTATTGAAAATGTTAAGGGGAGTAATGTCTATGATATAGCTAAATTATATGAATCTCTTGCTTTGATTTATTCTTCAGCCCGTGAATTTGATAAAGCCCTGGAGAGAATGGATCAGGCTGCAGAAATCTACCAGACCAGAAAAGATACTGCTTCTATGGCTAAAGCTGAGATCTGGCTGGGCAGATTCGAGCTGGAAAGGGACAACTTTCAGTTGAGTCTTCAGCATTTAAAAAAAGGTCTGAATTTCCTTCAACCTGCAGTAACCCAAAATGACAAGTTTCAACTTGCTTCTGCATATCAACTTATTGGATTAGCTTATGAAAGACTGTCAATGTATAAAAAGGCAATGAGTTATCAGGAAAAAGGATTATCTGTTTTTTCTGAAGCAGGTTTTCCTCTGCAGATGGCGCAGAGCTGGCAGTATATTGCCAATCTGGAATGGAAAACAGGCAGTTACAGACAGGCTTTTAATTCCCAGAGTAAAGCGCTGAAGGGTTTTCAGGATCAGAGCACGATAAAACATTTAATCATGGGATATTCAACCCTGGGACTCATAAAAATGAGCCTGGGTGATTTTAAGCAGGCCTTTGAAGATGAACAGAGAGCACTGGATCTATGCAATAAGAGTCCCGAATATGATTCTGATAAAGCATCGGTATTGAAAAATTTGGGACTTATCATGATCCAGCGGAAAGAATTTAACCGGTCTCTGGAATATTTTCAGCAGGCCACGGAAATCGACAGCTCGCTTAATTCTGTCAGAGGACTGGCCTATGATTTCCGTAATCAGGGGATTTTAAAACTGTACCTAAAAGAAACTCAGGAGGGAGTGGAATTATTAGAAAAAGGACTCACCCTTTCCCGGGAAATCGGGGACCGGAGAAACCAGGTGAGGTGTCTGTACGGATTAGCCCGGGCCCGTAATGAGCTGGATCAAAATCGCGAGGCTCTGCTGAATTTGGATCAGGGCTTACATCTTATAAATCAAGTGGTAATGCCGGAGCAGGAGTGGAGATTTCATCATTTAAGAGGTACAGTGCTTTCTCAGCTCGGGGATAATCTTGAAGCCTTACACAGTTATAAACAAGGTATTGAAGTAGTAGAAAGCATGCGGGCTGAACTGGGGGTGGAGTCATTCAAACAAGGGTTTATCGATAAACGGATGGATATATATACAGATATTATTACTCATCTTGTAAAAACGGGAAGAGCTGAACAGGCCTTGAACTATGTGGAGAGAGCAAAATCAAGGAGTTTTCTGGATATGCTTTCCCGGGAACGTCTTGATCTTACAGCTGCAGATAAACATCTTTTAACAGAACTGGAAACTGCCAGGGATGCAATTGAAGAGGCAAGAATGATGATCACTTCACTGACCAAGAGAAGATCCACCTCAAAAACAGAACAGGAAATAAAAGTTTGGAAAGCAGCATTAGAAAAAAGGAAGAAGGAGTATGAGCAGTTACTGGTATCCATAAAAGCTGAACATCAGCAACTGACTTCTTTGGTGAGTGTAAAACCCTGGGATTTCAGTCAAATAAAACTAATAATTCCCAATGAGGTTATGCTCCTGGAATACTATGTAACTCAGAATAACATTTACTGCTGGATTATTTTTAAAAATCAGGCAGTGGTAAAAGAGATCCAAATTAAAAAACATGAGGTAACAGTTTCAATAACTAAATTCAGAAAAGCAATAAACAATTACCTCTCAACTCAGATCGAAGCAAATAAGCTTTATCAATTACTGATTAAACCGGCGGAGCAATACTTTACCTCAGCTGAACATGTGATTATCATTCCCCATGGTGTGCTTCATTACTTACCTTTTTGTGCTTTGCAGGATAACCAGGGAGTATATCTGATTGAGAAATTTTCTCTTTCTCAGGCACCGAGCAGTACAGTTTTGGGATATTGTATTGAAAAGCAGAAAAATGCCAGGGAAGATACACAGAAATCCGTAGTAGCTTTTGGTAATCCCGATCTGGGAGAAGAGAAATACAATCTTCCCTTTGCAGAAAAGGAAGTACTCTCTCTGCAGAGGAATTATGATGATGTCACTTACTTTTTAGGCAGGCAGGCAACCGAGCAGGCGGTGAGGAATTCTGTTGCAGAAAAAGATATTATTCATTTCAGCTGTCATGCCACCTATGATGCAGAAACCCCGCTTTTTTCTTCTCTTTTGTTGAGAGGTGAAGACGAACACATCAGTAGACTTGAGGCCAGGGAGATTTTTGGACTCGAGCTCACCTCGGATCTGGTTATGCTCAGTGCCTGTAAAACCGGCCTGGCAGCAGTCAGTGAGGGTGATGAAATAATCGGTATGACCAGAAGTTTCCTCTATGCTGGTACTCCGTCCATAATTTCAACCTTATGGAGTGTTGACGATTTAGCAACCGCTGTAGCAGTTAAACGATTTTACCGGTACCTTTCATCCGGATATTCAAAAGCCAGGGCCCTGCAAATGGCTCAGCTGGTTGTAAAGGAAATGGTAAATGCTCATCCTGCTGCCTGGGCCAGCTTTAAGCTTACGGGCGAGTTTCGGTAGATGAGGAACAAGAATGCTCAGGTCAGTTTGGTGTTTTATTACAGTGGACAGCTTTTTATTGCTTTGGCAGCCGGTTATTTTTAGATAAATATATGGATATTATTCAGGATGTGATATATATTGATTCAATCTTATGTTTACATCCGAGTTAAATAATTATTATGATATAATATAATTTTTAGAATCAAGTTAAATAATAATTTAATTAAAATGGAGGATCATTATGAAGGTATGGATCAAATCAGTCCGAACAGGAATAATATTTGTAATTCTTTTTGCTGTTACTCAACCTTTGTTTTCCCAGGAAAAAGAAAAGTCTGACACCTCAGAACCAAAATTTAAAAAATATTCGGAAGTTATCCCGGATACTGCTATTACCCAAAAAGGTGTTTTTATTACTCATGAAGTGGATGGTAAACTGTATTATGAAATTGATAAAACCCAATTGGGCAAAGAATTTCTCTGGCTTACTCAGTATTCCAAGACTCAGACCAGTTTTGGGTATGGCGGTACAGAAGTTATCAGAAGAGTTGTGCGCTGGGAGCGTTTACAGGATCATATCCTCTTGAGGAATGTGGAGTATATATTAAGAGCTGATAAAGAAACACCTGAGAGGATTGCAGTGGAAGCATCCAGTCTGGAAGAAATTATTAAGTCCTTTAAAATTCTCACCTTCGGAAAAGATAAAACTC
>JAWODZ010000208.1:0-34871 GCA_046483025.1 bacterium | reverse complement strand
GACAGTTCACAGTACATCAAAAATGCTATCAGGAATGTTTCATCTGCTGCACTGTATGGAGGAATTTTAGCCATCGTCGTTCTGCTTTTCTTTCTGACAAACATAAGAAGCCTCCACTCCTCCAGCTTCTCTTCCGAAACCGGAACAGCATCCAGAAAACCGCTCACTCCTTCATCTTTATTCTCATATTTCACTTTAACCGTTTCTGACTGCTTTTTTGTACAATAACGGGATACTAAACTGCCTGTCAGCCGGATATCCTCTTTTTCTTCAATACCCAAAGCCAGAACCAGGGGACCGGGTTCGGTAACAGTCCGGAAAACCCATCTGCCCCTGCTGAACGATTCCAGCAGTTCATTCTCTTTTTCATTTCTGCCCACCACTACCTGTAAATTATCCTTAAGCCAAAAATACCGTCCCAACCGCATGAGAATCAATTCCTCCTTGGATATATTTTCTTTACCTCTCTTTTCTCTGAATAATTTTACCCGCTTGGAAAATTCCGGATCAGTTAATATGCATCCTCCGGCTGGTGTACCATACTTTTTTATGCCCAGTTTTTCCGCCAGTTTGATCTGTCGTTTCCTTGAACGTCCTGCTATATCATACAGTTTTTCTCTATCCACCCAGCCATTTTTCTCCGGTATGGTTTCTTCTAATAATTTAGCGGAAAGTGGTCGTAATATTAACCCCTTTAAATCAGTTGATTTATCAATATGGCGTAATACTGTCTCTTTCTGAGACATAGGACGCTGACCGGCAACTTCTCCGGTAATCAAGAAATCAGCACCAGTCTTTTTCATAATCTTATAGGCGTTTTTCAGCATTATAATATGGCAGTCAATACAGGGATTAATTCCTTTGCCAAATCCATGTTCTGGTTCCGATTGTAAAAGTTGAACCATACTTTCAGTAATATCAATGTAGTCTATTGGAATATTTAGGGAATGAAGAATTCTGTCAATTTCTTCATTCTTGATTTTGTAATAGAGATTATCAAAAATGAAATAAAATAAAACTCCCCTGATCCTGACACTCTGATCACTGACAATTTTCGCAGCAAGAATACTGTCCAGTCCTGAAGAAACAAGTGCAACTGCGCTTATCATTTTATTTACCCTGAGTTTTATTCCTTATTTTATCAACAATTATATTTAATTCTTTGATATAGATACCGGTATAAGTTTCAACATTTTTGATAATATAGGTCTGCATGTTCTCCAGATGCCCGGGAATATTTTTTTTAATAGGTAACATCAATCTTAAATTTATATAATAACCATCTGGACTTTTTCTAATAATAACCTTATCAGCAACTATATCATCGTTATATTCATCAATACAGTGAAGTATCATTTGAGTCAACCCCTGCTCTGAAATATATAATTTACCCCGTATATATGGTGTTTGAACCACTGTTTTTTCAAAGAATTTCCTCTTTTTTTTAAACCTGCCACGATCAAGAAAAAAAAGTTTTAAGCTGTCAATTATGTGATGAGCTGAATCTTTTTCCACCTCCAGAACAGGAGCAGGGATAACATGTTTCCCCTGCTGCTTTCTGATATTCTTGGCCCGACTGATCTCATCAGGAGTGGCAATATCATTTATATAAATGATTTTTATGGGCTGTGGAAGTTCAAGCCTATCAATAATCCGCTTGATCATTTTTTCTGAAATCCCCAAGATTAATATTGATTTAGGCTTATGTTTCTTTATTTCTTCTTTAATTTGATTTTTATGATCTTCATAGAAAAATATTGAACGTTTAACAGCCTTAGGACGATTTTCTTCTCTTTTTGCTGACTTACCCGCTATAATATAATTATCTTTAATCATTAAGCCATCATCAATTATATATTCAATTTTATATTTATTCGATATGAGTTTTGCTCTAAAACTTTTACCACTTCCCGCCCTTCCGATAAGAGCGTACACAGCTATTCTCTTTGATCTTCTATTTAATTTTATTAAAAAATCAGTTATTTTTCTTTTCATTCTTTTGACCTGTCAAATTATTACAGATTAAAATAACTTCCCCTCCTACCTGCAGGAGGCCGATGGATGCAGGTAGAGGGGAAGCGATAATATAACTTCAATCAGATAATGATCTTTATTCATCAGGATGAGAAAGATCTATTCCCCCGTCATTTCCCAGAGAATCCCCCATAGCTTGTTCTAATGGATCAGACTCTATCTGTTGAAATATTGGAATATCATTTTTCCTTGCCTTGGATATATTTCTTTCCTTTCTGTACAATTCATCTTTGTTATAATCATTGTCCAGTTTATCATGATTAAGCCCGGTAGCAATGACAGTAACATTAACTTCACCCTTAAGCTCCTGATCTATAACTGCTCCCCAAATAATTCTCGATTCAGGCCCAACTTCATTATAAACTACTGAAGTTGCCTCGTTAATATCATTGACATTAAGATCCTCACCGCCGGTAATATTAATTATGGTTCCTTTTGCACCTTTTATAGAATCATCTTCAATAAGGGGACTGGAAATTGCTTCTTCTGCAGCTTCTCTGCCTCTTTGTTCTTCATTTGTAGAACTTCCGGAGCTCATCAAAGCATCACCCATTTCCTGCATTATACTTTTTACATCTGCAAAATCTAAATTCACTAATCCAGGTTTATTGATTAGATCAGAAATTCCTTTAGTTGCATGAAACAGAACACCATCTGCAACTTTAAAAGCATCTGTCAGAGAAGTTTGCTTTGAAACCAGTTCCAGAAGTTTTTGATTTGGGACTACAATGAGAGTATCCACATTCTCTTTTAATTGTTCAATGCCCTTTAAAGCTTTATCCATTCTCTGCAATCCTTCAAACCCAAAAGGTTTAGTCACAATACCCACTGTTAAGGCTCCCAGATCTCTGGCAATAGTAGCTACCTCTGGCGAAGCACCAGTCCCTGTACCGCCTCCCATCCCACAGGTAATAAAAATCATATTGGCATCTGCAAGTTTTTCAATAACCTCGTCTTTACTTTCCTCTATAGCTTTCTTTCCTATTACCGGATCTCCACCTGTACCCAGGCCCTGAGTTAATTTTTTCCCCAGCTGAACAATATTGGATGAAAGATTATTTTCCAGAGCTTGCAGGTCAGTATTCATGGTAATAAAATCAACACCACCAAGATTTTCCTCAATCATACGGTTGATTGCATTACCTCCACCTCCTCCTACTCCGATAACTTTAATGTCTACCGCCTTTCTCTTCTCTTCACCAAAATCAAACATCAGTGTTTTGTCTTTCTCACTACAAAACTTATTATTATGTATCATAGTCAGGCCTCCTTTATGAAATTAAAAATTTTCATGTAAAAATCTTCTTACCTTCCTAAATAATCCCTTAACTCCCAAATTTTCCATATCCTCTAATTCTTCAAATTTTTCATCTTGTTTTTGTGCTTTATATAGAATCAATCCAATTCCGGTAGCAAAAACTGGACTGTTTATAGTCTCCTCCAAACCTCTTACACCTATTGGAATACCAATTTTTACTGGTACCCCGAATATTTCTTCAGCTAATTCACTACAACCCTCTAACAAAGAAGCGCCTCCGGTCAAAACAACTCCGGCTCCAATTTGATCTCCATAATCAGATCGTTTAATCTCTTTTGAGGCCAGAGAAAACAACTCTTCCATCCGTGGTTGTATGATTTTTGCTAATTCTTCTCTTCTCTCTTCTCTCGGAGGTCGTCCTCCAATGCCCGGAACTGTAAAATACTCAGTTCGAGAAATACTGTTTTTATAACAGGATCCAAACCTGCTTTTTAAATCTTCCGCCTCTTCCAGGGGAGTTTTTAATTCCAGAGCAATATCTTTAGTGACATTTTTGCCTCCCATAGAAATTACTGCAGTATGACGTATAGTTCCGTTACAAAAAATGATCAGATCCGTTGTTCCCCCTCCCAGATCAATCATGGCTACTCCCAGATCTTTCTCATTTTTATCAAGAACTGCATAACTTGAAGCTAAAGATTCCAATACAAAACTAATTGGTCTTAACCCCGCTCTCTTAACACTGCTGGCGATATTCTGTACAGAGGTTTCAGAACAGGTTACAATATGAATTTCAGCTTCTAATCTTACTCCTTTTATTCCTACAGGATTGTCTATTCCATCCTGATTATCAACTATATATTCCTGAGGAATCCGGTGTAATACTGTGCGATCCTTTGGTAATGCAATTGCTTTGGCAGCATTGAGTACCTTTTCCACATCATCCTGAATAATCTCACTCCCGGATTTCGATACAGCAACCATACCCCTGCTGTTAAAACTTTTAATATGTTCACCTGCTATCCCCACAATAACATCATCTATTTTCACCCCTGCAGTTAACTGAGCCTCATGCACCGCCTTTTTTATGGATTCTACCGCCGCATCCAGATTCACTACTACTCCCTGACGCAATCCCTGGGAAGAGCTGATTCCGGCTCCTAAAATGTGTAGAGTCTCTTTCTCATCCATTTCAGCAATTACTGCACAAATTTTATGGGTGCCAATATCCAGACTTGCAATTATATTCTTTTTAAAACTTTCTTTAAGATCAAACATAAATTATGTCCTTTTACCAACAATTATCTGATCCCGATATCGAAGATCAATATATTTTATTTGATTTAATTCATTATTTCTCAATAACTTTTCCATAACTTCTGTGAGACAATTTATTTTATAAATCCATTTATCCTTTCCTGCTTTTACCGGAATTCCATATCTGGTGGTAAAAAACCATACTTCATCCTTATCTTTTACCATGATCTCAGATATCTCACTATATAACCTTGGTTGCAGATCAATAATCATATTCAATAGATTCAAAGAAAATTTTAATTTTTTCCCTCCCGCCTGATATCCCACTCCTATTCTGCCTTTAAAATCACCTGAAATTAAAGGTAAATCATACATCTTACCAATCTTGGACGGAAGGACCAAACCATTCCTGTCCAGGGTAAGAAATGCACCATTAACCTTGAGTAAAGCAACCGGCTTTTTTTCCTGTACAGATATTACCAGTTTATCCGGAAAACATCGGTAAATATGAATTTCCTCTAAAAAGGGATTCTTTGTCAAATTTTTATTCATACTTTTTAGATCTAAATTCCAAATACTTTCATCTTTCTTGATTCCACATTCTTGGAGTATCTCTTCTTTTGAAAAATAAATATTTCCCTGTACCTCAATATCCTGCAGACAAAATTTTTCTGAATCATCTATCCATTTGCTGTATTGTATCCCTATCCCATAGCAAAAACAACCAGCTATACAAAGACCTAAAAAAATAAGCATTTTTTTTAGTATATCATCCAAAAGATTATACTCCATGTTCTTCAAATCCTAATCGGTGTATTTCTGTTTCAAGCTGAATATCAAATCTCTCCAGAACGATTTTTTCTACTTCTTCAATTACTCTATTTACATCTATGGCAGTAGCATTCCCTACATTAACAATAAAATTTGCATGCTTCTTGGAAACCATTGCATCACCAATACGAATCCCTTTACATCCCGCTTCTTCAATTAATCTGCCGGCATAATTACCGGAAGGGCTTTTAAAAATCGATCCTGCTGACGGCAAACTCAATGGCTGTTTCTCTTTACGTTTTTTCATAAATCCCCGCTGTTTTTCAGCCATTTCTCTGGGGTTCCCTTCCCTGAGCTGGAAACGAGCTCCTACAATAACACCCTTTTCAGGTAAATCCGTATATCTGTATCCGAATTCAATTTCATCGTGATGTATTTTTTCCTCAGTTCCATACTCATCTAATATTTCTACAGTGAGAAGGTTATTACTTATCTCCATATCCCAGGCCCCTGCATTCAGACAGATTGCACCTCCTATCTGCCCCGGAATTCCTGTTAATGGTTCCATGCCAGAAAGCCCCCGCTCTACACAATATTTCAATAAATCATTGATTGAAACTCCTGCTCCCACATATACCACCAATCCTGCAGAACGGATAGTATCAAACCCCCGGCTTAAATCGATTACTATTCCCCGAAATCCATCATCATGTACTAATAGATTAGAACCATTTCCAATTACAAATCTCCTTAATTGCTCTTCATTACAAAAAATGAGTAGATTTTTTAGATCTTCCCAATCATTGGGGAACACTAAGTAATCTGCTGGACCCCCGATGCGAAAGGTGGTATGATCCTTTAACGGTTCATCAATGAGAATCTCACCTTTAAAGATTTCCTTTAATCTTTGAAATTGCTGACTTTTTAATATTTTCATTGCCAAAACTCTTGGATAAATAAATCCCCTGTTCTCCAAATATCTCCTGCCCCGATCGTAATCACCAGATCTCCCTTTTTAACTATCTTATGCAGTTCCTTAACTACATCCATTTTATCTTTAATATATAAAACCTGCTTATGACCAAGTCTGCGGGCCTCATGAGCAACAATTTCCCCGCTGATTCCCTGAATCGGTTTTTCTCTGGCCGGATAGATGTCAGTAACAATCAAGATATCTGCATCAAAAAAAGACTGGGCAAAATCCTGACAAAAATCCCTGGTTCGGGAATACAGGTGTGGTTGAAATACAGCAATTATTCTGTTCTCAAACCCCTTTCGTGTTCCCCGTAAAGTTGCTTTAATCTCAGTAGGATGATGAGCATAGTCATCAACAACCAATATATCATCCCGGTCTTGTTTGATCTCGAATCTTCTGTGCACTCCGGTAAATTCTTCTAGGGCTTCTTTGATCTTCTTAAAAGAAATTTTAAATTCCAGACCGGTCGCAACAGCTGCCAGACTGTTTTTTACATTATGTTCACCCGGCAGCTTCACATTGATTCTGCCCAGAACTTTGTCTTTCCATATAACCTTAAAATTTATATTAAATTTATCTGTCTCTATGTCTACTGCCCGGACTTCAGCCTGAGGATTCAATCCATAGGTCATGATCCGGCGCTTAAAATATGGTACTATTTCCTGTAAAGCCTTCTCATCCAGACAAAAAATTATCGATCCATAAAATGGAACACTGTTGGCAAATTCTAAAAAAGTTTTTTTAATTTCCTCCAGATCTTTATAACAATCCAGATGATCTGATTCAATATTTGTGATTACAGCCAGATTGGGTACCAATTTCAAAAAGGAACGATCGAATTCATCCGCCTCAACAACCATGAAATCACTGCTGCCCAGCCGGGCATTAGTTTTTAAACTTCGAACCTTGCCCCCTACAATCAAGGTAGGATCAATCCCTCCTTTTTGCAGAACCAAACCAATCATGGAAGTGGTGGTGGTTTTGCCATGCGTTCCGGCAACTGCAATACTTTGTTTCATTCGCATCAATTCACCTAACATTTCTGCTCTGCGGATTACCGGTATTTTTACAGAATCTGCAAACTTTACTTCCACATTATCCCGTTTAACTGCCGAGGAATAAACAACTACATCTGCATCTGCCACATTTTGGGGATCATGACCTTCAAAAATTGTGGCCCCTATTTTTTTCAGACGACTGGTTGTGGAAGAAAGCTTCACATCCGAACCGGTTACGGTGAACCCCAGATTAATCAAAACTTCAGCTATTCCACTCATTCCAATACCACCAATCCCCACAAAATGAATTTTTTTAGTTCTTCCTAAAATTATAATACCCCGTTAAAAATATTAATTAGCTTTCTTTTTTAATATGAATTCTAAACTTTTCTGTAACTCACCATTGGTAAATGGTTTTGACAGACATTGAAACGAATCTAATTTTGAACTCATACGTTCAACCTCATCATTCATCCAGGCACATAAAAGAACAATCCCAATACGATATTGTCTGGATATCCTTTCTGCTGTTTTAATACCTTCCTCCAGAAAAGGATAATCATCATCAATTATTACTGCATCCGGGTTATTCTCTTTTATCAAATCTCTGGTTGTGGAATTATTTCCATTTGAAGTAAGAACAGTATAGCCCCATTTATTCAACTGATCCTTTAAATCAAAAGTAACAATACTTTCATTATCAGCTATTAGAATATTATGATTTTTTTCCATCTTTTATCTCCTTCAATATATCACTGACAATAGTTTTAGCAGCCCCGGGTCTGCTGAAATCTTTTGCTTTTTCTCCCATCTTCTCTCTTTTATTTTTATCTTTTAGTAAACTATGAATAACCTTTATAAATTTATCGTCAACTTCATTTTCCATTATCATTTCTGCAGCTCCGGCTTCAGCCAACATCTGTGCATTGAATATCTGATGCCCTGCAGCAGAAGTGGATAAAGGTATAAACACTGCAGGTATACCCATCCTGGTTATCTCTGCAATGGTAGTAGCACCGGCGCGACAAATTATCAGATCGCATACTGTATACGCCGATCCAATCTCCCGTATATAGGGCAAAATTTTTATTCGAGCGGACTCTCCGGTCTCCTTTTTTATCCATTCATACCAGTTTTCCCCGGTTGACCAGAGAATTTGAAGTTCAGACTCTTTCAGCAATATGGGTAAATACTGAATAATCATCTTATTTATAAATAGTGAACCCTGACTGCCGCCTAAGATTAATAAAGTAATTTTATTTGCATCCAACTGAAAAAATTTGTAACTCTCCTCAGGATTTTTATTTTCCAGATCACGTCGAGTAGGATTACCACTGATCAGGATATCACTTTTTCTTTTAAAATACTGAGTGGAACTTTTATAACTCAAATGTACAGAATTGGCAAAAGGAGCAATTAGACGAGTCACCAGACCGGGAAATTGATTCTGTTCCTGAATAACTATTTTTTTCCTTAACATTATACCTGCTGCTAATACCGGCCAGCTCACATATCCTCCAGTACCGACAATTATATGTGGTTTAAATGTTAATATAATTATCAGTGCCTGAATTAATGATACTACAATTTTCAACGGAAGCAACAGATTACTAATAATTTTCCCCCTCTGGATGCCGCTTATCCAGACAGGATAAAAACGATATCCTTTTTCAGGAATTACTCTGGATTCAATTCCTTTCCTGCTGCCTGCAAATCCAATTACACAATTCTCATTTTTACTGATTTCCTCAGCAATGGCAATTGCCGGATAAAGGTGTCCCCCTGTAGCTCCACCGGTAAACAGTACGATCAACAAGTCATTATGGGTAATAGAATTTTTTATCCTGTTTTTCAAAAAGTGTTTACCCTCCTTTAGAAGATATTTTCCTGGAAATATTCAGAATAATGCCAATCCCTAATAAATCCGCTATCAAATAAGAACCGCCGTAACTCAGAAAAGGAAAAGGAAGTCCGGTGGTGGGTAACAGATTCACTACTACACCACTATTTAAAATTGCATTAACAATTATCATGGTCATTATGCCTCCCACTAACAGATACCCGAATTGATCATCTGCAGAAATTGCAATACGAATACTGCGCCATATTATTATTATTAAAAGAACAAAAATTAACAGAATACCAATAAAACCCAACTCCTCTCCCACACTGGCTAAAATGAAATCAGAAAAAGGTTCCGGCAGGAACAATAATTTTTGTTTACCTCCTCCATAACTAACTCCTAACATTCCGCCATGAGCTAAGCCGATAATGGACTGTCTTATCTGATAACCGGCATTTTCCGGATGGACCACCGAATCAATAAAACTTATCACTCTTTGCCGCTGGTAATCAAAAATCATTATACTTATAAAAAGCATAACTGCCGGAGGTAATAACATCATAAAAAGATTTTTCCATTTTACTCCCCCCAGAATGAACATAACAAATCCTATTAAAAATAAGACAACTGCAGTTCCAAGATCAGGTTCTAAAAAAATCAATACTACAACAAAAAGAAAACAAAAATAATGTATCCACAAAGGTTTGCCAGATAAACCGGGAGATTCTTCACCTTTTCTAAACACTGCAGCCAGATAGATTATTAAAAATAATTTCATAAATTCTGACGGTTGAAACCTTTTACCAAAAAAAACAATTGACCTGTGGCTTCCATGAAACTCAGGTGACATCAAAGCTAAAAAGAGTAAACCCATTCCAATTAAAAAAAGAAAAGGTGCAACTATGTATAACATGCGATAATCTATCCTGGAAAAAATAAAAAGCAGTATCAATCCAATAACAACTCTCAGGATATGCTGTTTGACAAATTGAAAAGGATCATTATAGCGTTCAATCCCTCGATAGGAACTTGAACTATACACCATCATAATCCCTATAAATACCAGAACTATAACGGTTACCAGTAAAATTGGATCAATTCTCTTTTCTTTTATTCGTATCATAGCATTAACTATAAATTATTAACCAATGATTTAAATGTATTACCTCTCTGCTCAAAATTGGGAAACATATCAAAACTGGTACAGCAAGGAGAAAGTAAAACCGTATCTCCGGGTTCCGCTGTTTTATCTGCTGTTTTCACTGCTTCTTTCAGGTTTTTCACTGTTTTAACAGAAATACCTTTAAATGCCTTTTCCATCGTAGAAGCTGCCTCTCCTAAGAGTATCACCTGCTTAGTTATTCTTGCAACCTGATCATGAAGTTCTGAAAAATCTGCACCCTTATCTCTTCCTCCAGCAATGAGAATTACGGGAGTGCTAAAACTTTGCAGGGCATACCTTACCGAATCTACATTCGTGGCCTTGGAATCATTAATCCAGACCACATCATTTTTTTTTCGAACAAATTCCATTCTATGGGGTAATCCTTTAAAATTCTTCAGAGACTTTTGAATGCTTTCCCAGTCAATATTCATTATGCGTGCACTCAGTGCTGCTGCTACAGCATTAGCCGCATTATGCTCTCCCTTTAAATACATTTCATCCAATCCAATCAGCTCTTTCTTTCCATCCTCCAGTTCCGCTATTAATGTACCATGGTCAATGTATCCGCAAAAACCTCCTGACTGTTTTCTATTGAAAACAATTTTATGACTTTCTGAATTTTTAATCAGCTCTGATACATAGGGATCCTCTCCATTGTAAATTAAATAATCATTTGAGGTTTGATTTTCGAATATTCTTGCCTTCATTTTTCCATACTCCTGCATGGAATCATGCCGGTCAAGATGATCAGGAGTTAAATTCAAAAAAACTGCTATGTGAGGACGAAAACTTTTTATAGTCTCTAATTGAAAACTGCTTACTTCAACCACAGCTGTACTGTTCTCATCAACAGAGTCCGCAATCTCTGCAAATGGCTTGCCGATATTCCCTACTACTTCATAACTTCTCCCTGCATTTTTGAAAATATATCCAATCAATTCCGTAGTTGTTGATTTTCCGTTTGAACCAGTTACTGCAATGATGGGTGCACGACAGTACCAGGAAGAAATTTCCAGTTCACCATAAACTGATATCTTCATTTTTTCAGCTTTTTTAGCTATCTTATCATCCAAGGATATACCCGGGCTGATCACTAACAGATCCGCTTTATAAATCAGATCTGTATGACCGCCAAATTCACATGGAATTTTCTGAGCTTTTAACATTTCTTTTTCTTTTTGTTTACAGCTCCCGGGCTGACTTTCGCTGATAAAAACCTCTACTTCATTTCTCTTTAACAATTGAGCAACAGCAATACCGCTCATCCCGGCTCCAAGTACAGCTACTTTTTTATTTTTCAGATATTTAATCAGGAAAGACAATATATATCTCCTATCTTACTTTAAATGTACTGAGAGTTACAAGTGCAAGTAAAATACCAATAATCCACAGTCGGACCACTACTTTTTCCTCAGCCCATCCCATTAACTCAAAATGGTGATGTATGGGTGCCATTTTGAATATCCTTTTTTTCCGCCATTTAAAGGAGCCTACCTGCATCATTACAGAAAGTATCTCAGCAAAAAACACCCCGCATACCAGCGGAACCAAGAGCTCTTTTTTAAGTAAGACTGCCATGGTGCCCAGACCACTTCCCAGAGCAAGGGCTCCGGTATCTCCCATAAAAACAGAGGCAGGATGACTGTTAAACCATAAAAATCCTAAAGAAGCACCTATTAAAGCTCCACAATAGATGGTTAACTCTCCTGAACCCTTTAAATACACAATATTTAAATATTCACTGAAATCCGCTCGACCTGATACATAACTTACCCCTGCCCAGGCCAGGGTTGCAATAGCTACCAGTCCGATAGCCAATCCATCCAGGCCGTCAGTAAGATTTACTGCATTTGAAGTACCAGTGATAACAATAATCACAAATGGTACATAGAACCAGCCCAGATTAAACAGTAAGTTTTTAAAAAACGGTACAGTCGTACACCATTCAATTCCTCTATATTCCTGAGAGAAGGTGACAGCCAGGGCTACAAATATTCCCAGTATAATCTGACCAATTAATTTATACCGCCCAATCAATCCTTTAGGGTATTTTTTTATTACTTTTAGATAATCATCCCAATACCCCACCAGACCCATCCAAGCAGTTGCAAAAACAATTAATTGAATAAAACGATTATTCAACTTTGCAAACAGTAATACCGGCAATAAAAGAGCAATAAGGATTATAACTCCTCCCATGGACGGTGTACCGGCTTTTTTTTGATGATTAGAGGGAGTTTCTTCTCTGATTGTTTCTAAAAACTCTTTTCTTTTCAACCATGAAATTATACGGGGACCGATTAAAAAAGTAATAAAAAGAGCAGTTATTGCTGCAGCAGCTAATCTGAACGTTATATATCCCAGAAGATTGAATCCGATAAAACTTTCTCGTAACGGATATAGTAAATGATATAACATTTTTATAACTCCTAATTTGGGTTCATTCCCCTGATTATCTCTTCCATCTTCATTGCCCTGCTGCCCTTAACTAAAACAATATCACCTTTTCTAATAAAACTATTTAAATCTTCCAATAATCTGGCCTTATCATAATAATAGTAGATATTTTTCATTCCTGCATGTAATGCACCCTCATACACATATTCTCCCATTTCACCATAACAAAATAATGCATCAATTCCTATCTTTAATGATTTCTCTCCGATATTCCGGTGTTCCGATTTGCTGTGAGAACCAAGCTCCATCATATCTCCTATGACTGCTATACTTCGTCCTCCTTTACTGGTAATAATTTTAAGGGTCTTTAAACTCTCCAGCATTGAACTCGGATTAGCATTATAGGTATCATTAATAACCTTTACTGTACCTGCATACACGATATTCATTCTCTTCTCAATTGGATGATAATTTGTTAATGTGTTAAAAATATCTTCATCTTTAACCTGTAAAGATTTAGCGACGGAAATACCAGCCAGTGCATTACTCAAATTATGCATGCCCGGAATCATTAATTTTATCTTTTTATCTCCTACTTTCATGGAGGGATATCCTTCAGAATCAATCCTGGAATTTTCCCCTCTTACTTTACATCTGTTACTGAATCCAAATAGTACTGTATTTTCACATATATTTCTTAGGGGATAGAGAAAGGGATCATCACCATTCAAGAATGCATATCCATCCGGAACTAAATACTCTATCAGCTCTTTTTTGGCTTTGGTTACACCTTCCAATGAATGAAAAAATCCCAGATGAGCTTTTCCGATATTGGTAATCACCCCATGAGTAGGATTCAAAATATTACACAATTTGTTTATTTCTCCAAAATGATTTGCTCCCAACTCCATAACTGCTACTTCCGCTTTATCATCCCATTGCAGTATACTTAGGGGAACACCAATATGATTATTATAATTTCCTTGAGATTTAACTGTTTTGAACCTGGTGGAAAGTATCTCAGCAATCATTTCTTTGGTAGTGGTTTTACCATTGCTTCCGGTAATTGCTATAACCGGAATATCGAACTGAGCCCGATACTTCTTGGCTATCTGCTGTAAAGCCGTTAATGTATCATCAACCTGTAGAACAACACCTTTCTCTTTGATCCTCTCTGAAACTGAATAGTTTTTATCAGTCACAACTGCAACTGCACCCTTGTTCAGAGATTCTTCGATAAATTGATGTCCATTAAAATTTTCCCCCTTTAAAGCAAAAAAAAGCTCTCCTTTCTTAACAGACCGGGAATCAGTTGAGACTCCCAGTACTGTTTGATCATTGTTCTCACAGCCCTCAATCCCTAAAAAATTATAAATATGTTTCAAGGAAAGTTTCACTCTATAACTCCAGATATTCTCTTGCTACTTTTTTATCATCAAAAGGAAATCTCCTGGTTCCAATCTCCTGATAGGTTTCATGCCCCTTCCCCAGTAAAACCACAGAATCATTTTCTTTGGCCATATCAAGAGCATAATGAATTGCCTGTTTTCTGTTTTCAATGATCTTTACCTTGTTTTTTATTTTTATTCCTTTCATGATGTCAGATATTATTACGGACGGATCTTCTGTTCTGGGATTGTCTGTCGTTACAATTGTATAATCTGCATATTGTACTGCCTTTTTACCCATAAGGGAACGTTTCCCCTTGTCCCGATCCCCCCCGCACCCAAAAACAGCAATTACCCGATTACGAGTGATTTTTCTTACTTCATTTAAAGTATTCCCTATAGCTACAGGAGTATGAGCATAATCAACAATCACTAAAAATCCCCGGGCAGAGTCAATATACTCCATTCGTCCCGGCACTCTTTTTACCTGTTCAATTCCTCTTTTAATAGCTGCAATATCATATCCGATTTCTATTCCGGCCACTGCAGCAGCTACACAATTCAGGATATTAAAATGCCCCTTCAATGAAGTTTTCAGTTTAATCACTTTACATTTACCTTCAAGGGTGAAATGAGTATACTCTCTGGTATGATCAACTTCGCCTAAATGATAATCGTTATCTGTATTTTCTCCAAAGGTAACCACTCTCTGGTTTGATGCCTTGATCATTTTTTCCGCATAATAATCTTCACCATGTATCACCCCCACCCCATCAGGTCTCAGCATAGTGAAAAGTTTTGACTTTACTTTTGCATAATCATCCATACTGGAATGGAATTTCAGGTGATCCCGGGAAATATTAGTGAAAACAGCTGCTTGAAACTGTATTCCCTCAACCCGATATAAACTCAAAGCATGGGAGGAAATCTCCATAACTACAGATGTAATCCCTTGATTTTTCATATCCAGTAAATATTTATACAGCTCTATGGAATCCGGTGTGGTTCGTGATGCAGAAGTTTCTGTTTTATCCCATCGATAGTAAAGAGTACTCAGTAATCCGGTTTCTTTCCCCTGGGCCTGCAAGATCGACTCCAGTAATAAAGAGACAGTGGTTTTTCCATTGGTTCCAGTAATACCAATAATATCCATACCTTCTGCCGGATTGCCATAAAATTTCCTGGCTATCTCAGCTCTTGCTTTACGACTGTTATCTACAAGTATCAGAGGGACATCATCTTTTCCCTTATATTTTTCCGCAACAACTGCAGCCGCTCCCCTGCTGACTGCTTGACGGATAAAATCATGGCCATCGTATTCAAAACCCTTTACTGCAATAAACAAATCTCCTTTCTCGATCTTTCTAGAATCAGATGAGATACCATTAATAGAAACATTTTCTTTAACATTAAAAGACCGGTAATCAATATTGTCTCCTATACTCTTTAAATCCATACCAATCACTACCTTATTTTACACACCAGGTTACAGATTTCTACTTTTCTTAAATCCTTACCAGGAGATGGAGATTGTGAAACTACTATTCCATTACCTTCTACATTAACTTTTATTGCATACTCACCAATAATCCTCAAGGCACCTCTGATACTTAACCCCGTTACATCAGGCATATGATACGGTGAAGATACTCTGTTCTTCTTTCTCTTGTCCTCACTCTTCTGTATTATTCTATTTTTTGGTGAGGCAATCCTATTATCAGAAAAATCCAGATTAGTGAATACGAATTTATCTTGTTCCTTATTATTTTTTTTATCTCTAAATTCAGGTTTTACCGAGATTCCGGATATCCGATAAACAATATCCGAAAACACAGGAGCAGCAGAAAGACTACCCCAGTAATTTCTTTTTGGTTCATCTAACATAACTATCATAACATACTGAGGATGATCAACCGGCCACATTCCAACAAATGAACTTGTGTACAGACCTGGAACATATCCCTGTTGACCGGGCATTGTTTTCTGAGCTGTACCTGTCTTTCCTGCTGTTACAACTCCCTCCACTGCAGCCTTTTCCCCGCTTCCATATTGTACCACATGTTTCAGCATTTCTTTTATTATATCTGCAGACTTCTGGTTTATAACCCTCCTTATCACTTTTCTGTAAAATATTTTCTCTGTTTCTCCACTGCTGGTAAGTATCTGCCTAATCACAAAAGGTTTAACGAGTTCTCCTCCATTGGCAATCACACCCATCATACAGACCAGCTGTAAAGGGGTAGCTGATATTTCTTGTCCAAAAGAAATGGCATAGCTGGAAAATTGACTCCAGTCATATACGGGGCGTAATATACCACATGATTCACCTGGTAGTCGTATACCAGTCTTATTACCAAAACCAAAATTTCTGATATATTTAAACAGAACCTCTTTTCCAAGTTTTTTCCCTACTTTAGATATTCCAATATTTGATGATTTTTCCAAAACCTGACTAAAGGTCAGCCAGGCATACTTATTATTATGATCGTGAATAATATGATCTGCAACCTTAAATTTCCCGTTTTCACAGAAAATTAACGACTTGGGAGTAAAATCCTTTTCTTGAATAGCAGCAGATGAGGTAACAATTTTAAAGCACGATCCCGGCTCGCGGGCAACCTGAATGGCTCTGTTTTTAATCAATTCATCTAATTCAACCGGTTTATGTTTTAACTTGTCCCCAACAATACTAGCCATGGCTAATATTTCCCCTGTATAAGGATTCATTAAAACAGCAGATCCGTATTTTGCTTGATGTTTTATTACTCCCCTGGATAACTCTTCTTCTACAATTGACTGTATAGTATGATTTAAGGTTAAAACAATATCACGGCCATTTTCAGGAACTTTAATAGGATATTCTGGACAGGTAAAATAGTCTTCTCCCGGTCCATTTTTCTGATATATAGCCCATCCGTCTTTTCCACCTAATACCTGATCAAAACTTTGTTCAATTCCCCAGACTCCTCTGTGTTTCTTATTGGTAAGTCCCAGTGTTTGTATAGCCAAATCTCCAAATGGTCTGATCCGCTTTCTATCTTTGATAATAATCAATCCTTCAATCCCTAACCTAAACAAGGATTGTTTTTGTTCTTCTGATATTTCTTTTGCCATTCTGACAAATGATCTATCCTTATTTTCCTGTAATTGTTTAAAATAATAATCACTTTCCTTACTGAGCACCTTTGATAGTTTCTCTGCAGCCTCTTTATAATCATTGATTTTTTGGGGATCAACAGCCAGAGAAATAATAGGCCTATCCATAGCAAGCAGATTCATATCTCGATCATATATCACTCCTCTGTTGGCAATCAACTTAATTCTATGCTCATACTGAACCGGAGCAAGATTACACCAGGGTTTCCTGTTAATAACCTGAAAATTAAAGGAACGAAGCAGTATGATCAGAAAAAGAAGGCAATACAACACCCCCAACCATCTGAGTCTGGTTCTTTTTGTTTTTTTTAGTCTCTTAATTCCCATATTATTATTCTAATCTCTATGAGCAAGTTTAGAAAATATTTTACTAATTTTTGATGAATTTTCAATACTACTATCTAAATCTACTTTTATTTCAGATATCCGAGAAGGAGAAATAAAAATCAGTCCCTGTTTTCTGGCAAGCCTGACAATACGTTTATATCCTCTTTTTTTGTTAAGAGTTACTTGCAATTCATCAATTCTTTTTTTAATTGATACTTTTTTTTCTGCCAACTCATCATTTTTTATTAGTACCACATCCAAATTTACTTTTCCAACAAGATAGACAATAAACAAAACTGCTATAATAGACACAAAGAGCATTAATCTAAAAAACTGATAAGTATTTTTCTTACTGCGTTTTTTACTCAAATTTTAATTTCCCCCATACTCTTTTATTTTAATTGCTGCCCGCATCTTTGCACTTTTAGCTCGTGGATTTTTATTGATTTCATCCCGGGAAGGTCTGATCACCTTTTTAGTTAGAATATCAAAATTAAATCCGGTATCATATTCAACTTCACTATATTTAGTGAACTTTAATGTTTGTCCTTTAAAATACCGCTTAATCATTCGATCACTGAGAGACTCCCAGGAAATCACCACCATCCTTGCACCTTCCCTTAACAGATCATATGTCTTAGTTAACCCAACTTTTAGCTGTTCTAACTCATTATTAACTTCAACCCGGAGAGATTGCCATATCCGTGATAAAACTTTTACCTGATATTTTCTGGGAACAATTTCTCTTAATATATTTGCAAGATCTTCTGTAGTACAAATTCTTTTCTTCCTCCTTTCAACTATCACCCGAGCAATTTTTCTGGAAAACCGTTCTTCCCCATAGTAATAAAAAATATCTGCCAGTCTGTCTTCAGGATAATTGTTAATAATAGATTCAGCTGTTAACTTCTGAGAACCGTCCATTCTCATATCCAGCGGGCCGTTATGACGATAGCTGAATCCTCTTTCAGGAGTATCAATCTGATATGATGATACCCCCAAATCCATAAAAATGCCATCCACTTTCTTAACTCCTGCTTTCTTGAGAATTGTATCAATGTTTGCTAATTCACCCTGCATTAATATTACCTGTTTCCCATACTTTTCAAGTCTTTGCCGGGCAAAACGGATAGCATCCCTATCTCTGTCAATGCCATAATACCTTGCTTTTTTTCCCAATTTATTAATAACAGCTTCTGCATGTCCGCCTCCTCCTACTGTACAATCAACATATATTCCTTTCAGATCAGTTATAAGATACTTTACTACTTCATCTACCAATACTGGAATATGAAAATATTCTGTACTTCTTTGAGTATTTAAACTCATAATCTATCAGCACCACCAAACCGCTTTATAAGTTCACTATTACTCAAACTTCCATTATCCATAAACTCTTCAAATAATTCCGGATTCCAGAACTCCATTTTTGAGACAACGCCAATAATAAGAACTTCTTTTTCGATTTTAGCATGCTCCAAATGTCTTTTGGGAACAATTATTCTGCCTTGTTGATCACATCGGGAGGGATGTGCATCATGCATTACTCGGAGTAAATATCTTCTTTCTTCATCTGAACTAGCCAGAGAACCATAAGAGCTTTCCAGCCTTTTAGAAAATTCTTTAAATCTTTCACCAGGATATACAAAAAGAGAGGTATTGGGTCCATAGGTTATATGAAAAGTATTATCAGATACCTGACTTCTATAAGGAGCCGGAATGTTTATTCTGCCTTTAGAATCAACCGTATATTTAAAAAAGCCACTAAAAGCTAAATCCAAATCAACCCCCAGTCAGGAATTAAAACACTTTTAAACCCTATATTACCCATTTTAAGGGATTCTTACCCACCTATAATAAAATAAAATAATTTATTAATGTCAAGTAAAAAATTAAAAAAATTTATTTTTAAAAAATCATTGCATTTTTTGCCTTTATAAACTACATTTATAATAAAATGGAGTAAAAAAATTATTTCCAAATTTTTACAATGAATTTAGATAAAAAAAATAATCGTAATCGTTGTTTTTTTATTGAAACCTATGGCTGCCAGATGAACAAAAACGATTCTGAGCGTATATCAAATATTCTTCAGAATAACGGTTTTCTAAAAGCCAATACTATGGAGAAAGCTGATATCATTATAATAAATACCTGTTCGGTTCGTCAACATGCTGAAAATCGTGCTCTGGGAAGAGCCCGGGGACTAGCAAGCTGGAAAAAAAAATCCTCTAAAAGAAGATTAGGAATTGTAGGATGTACTGCCCAGCGACTGGGTAAAGAACTGGTTGAAAAGATACCTCATGTTGATTTTATTCTGGGACCTGATCAATACAGACATTTTCCTGATATTATTTATAGCTCTGATCAAAAATCAGTTATAAACACTGAATTCCAGGATAATGAAACCTATGAAAAAATATTACCAACCATTAATGATAACAGTGTCAGTAGTTTTGTAACCATTACCCGGGGGTGCAGCAATTTTTGTTCGTACTGTATAGTCCCTTATACCCGGGGTAAACTTAGAAGTCGGGATTCAAATGATATTATCAGAGAGATTGAATTTCTTGTTGACTCTGGTAAAAATGAAATTATACTGTTAGGACAAAATGTCAATTCTTATTTTGATGGAAAATACCACTTTTCTGATCTTCTGAAAAAAGTAAGCCGGATCAACGGCGTATTAAGAGTTCGGTTTATGACCTCCCATCCCAAGGATCTCTCAGAAGATATCCTGCAGGTAATTCGGCAGAAAAAAAATATCTGCTCTCATCTGCACCTGCCAGTGCAGTCCGGTTCAACCAGAATCCTTTCTTTAATGAATCGACAATATTCAAGAGAAAATTATATTAATCTAATAGTAAAGGCCAGGGGGTTAATACCGGAACTTTCTCTTACAACTGATATTATGGTTGGATTTCCCGGTGAAACTGAAGAAGATTTTCAGGAAACAGTAGATTTAATGAAAAAAATTGCATTTGATAATGCTTATCTCTATCGCTATTCTTCCCGACCCGGTACCAGAGCAGCAACCATGAAAAATCAAATTCCTGAAAAAATCAAATTGAAAAGACTAAATTCAATTATTCAGCTGCAAAGAAAAATTTCGCTTAAAAAAAAGCAAGCAATGATAGGACAGGAAGTTGAAGTTATGCCTGAAACCTACAGCAAATATTCAGCTAATGAACTTCTGGGCAAAACCTCCACTAATTTTAATATTATTTTCCCCGGGGATGAAACTATTATCGGCAATCTGGTCTCTATAAAACTCAAGGAGTGTAAGGGAGCTACTTTAAAAGGCGAGCTAATTACTTAAGAATATAAGTTATAAAGGAGCGTATTATGTGGATTTTTAAATGGATTTTTGGGGCTTTATTAATTATTATAATTTTAGGATTTGCCATCCAAAATCAGGAACAAACTGTTTCTGTACATATTATTAAATGGCAATCCCCGATTGTTCCTCTCTACCTTATTGTATATCTTTCTTTCATTGCAGGCCTGGTTACCTGGCTGATAGTTTCCAGTTTTAAAATTTTTAGCATGAAGGGTAACAATCTCTCCTTACAGAAAGAACTAAAAAAAGTAAAAGAGGAACTTAATCGTTTACGTAATGCTAATATAGAAGAAGAAATTGAAACTTCTGATATACAGGAAACTGAGGATACAACTGAATCAATAAATAAATCAAACGAGGAATAACATGTCGTTATATTACTATATATTATTCGGTGTTATAATTATTGGTTTACTGGTCAGCTTTTTTCTTAAAAAAAGAAAAAAGAAAACAAACGAAAAAAAATATTCAACCTATATTGATGCCCTGCATCTTCTTCTGGAGGGTAAAAAATCCAAAGCTGTACAAAAGCTTAAAGCAACAATTAAAAAAGATAGCAATAATATTATGGCATATACCACTCTGGGAAATCTATTTCGAGAACAAGGATATCCTGAACAGGCAGCTAAAATTCATAATTCATTGGTTATTAGGGAAGACATACCAAAAACCATGATTGATACAATTTATAATTACTTAATTAAAGATTATATTGCAGACAGACAATTTGATAAGGCAATTTATACAGCGAATAAGTTAGCCAAAAAAGCTAAAAAGAATATTAAGAATAACTATACTCTGCTTTCTTTGTATGAAAAGAAAGGAGACTGGGAAAATGCCTTTATTTACAGACAAAGAATTGATAAGCTGGAAAAGAAAAAAAATAAAAACCTCCTTGCACTCTATAAAGTCCAATCCGGTGTTGATTTAGTTAAAAAAGAACAGGAACATGATGCACGTCTGGCGTTCCGGGAAGCGATTAAAATCGATAATAAATGTATCCCAGCTTATTTATACCTGGGTGATTCTTATCTTAGATGCAACCGGCAGAATGAAGCTGTGAAAAGCTGGAAAGAACTAACCGAAAATATACCTGAGAAGGCATATCTAGCTTTTGACCGATTAAAAGAAATACTTTTTGAATTGGGAATATATGGGGAAATTGAAAAAATTTATAAACAGATACTGAAAAAAAATAAGGATAACATCCCCGCCTTAATAGCTCTGGCTGAGTTTTATAAAAAACAGGGGCAAGATGATAAATCAATACGTATATGTAACCAGGTCTTGGCCAAAGAACCAAAGAATATCAAAGCAATTTATCTTTTAATCACAATTCTTCAAAATCATGATGATACCCAGCAAGCTTTACAAAAAGCACTTGATTATTTACAATCCAAACGGAAACAGACCCAGACTTACACCTGTTCTGAGTGTGGTTATACCTCGGATATTCCTTTATGGTTATGCCCTCGATGTCATAATTGGGATACTTTTATTGACTAAAGAAATGATAAAATTTCATACTATTTTTGTTTTAATAATTCTTTTACTTTTCCCACTATTGTCCGGAAAATCTCAAACCGTAGAAGACATTGTTAATGATATTAGAATTGGTAAATTCAAACAAGCCAGAGAATCTTTATTAAATCTTCAGCTTGCAGATCAGGGTACATTATTATTTCTTGAAGGCCTGCTTGAAGTCAATGGTGAGACTTCGGAAAAATATTATTCAGAAATCGTCAATAACTACCCTGATTCAAAATATTTTGATAATGCTTTGTACAGGCTTGCCATGTTAAAATATTCTGCCGGACTTTACAAAACTGCTACTGATTATTTTAATAAAATTCTGACCTCAACCTCCAGTGTCTATCTTAAACAAAAGTGTAATTACTGGCTGGGTCTCTGCTATCAGGCTGTCGATCAGGAAAATGCAGCCAGACTGAAATTCTCTGAAGTAATTAACAAATTTCCTGAAACAGAATTTTCTGATATGGCTCGGCTCAATTTAAATCACACCGATCTTCAGGAAAATAATTATAGTTCTGAATCTGAATCAAATGAAGTATATGCTGTTCAGGTTGGTGCTTTCTTGAATCAGCAGAATGCTATCATGAGAAAAGCATTTTATGAGAATCATAGTTACCGGGTCGAACTGCATACAAAACTAAAAAATAATAAAAAATTTTATCTGGTCTGGATCGGACCCTACAATTCCATGTCCAAAGCAAGAAGTACAGGCCAAAGTCTCAGAAAAAAATTTGGTCAACAGTACACAATAGTAACTGATAAAAAATAACTGCCTGTGAATGGTTTTTTTACTGATTATATTGAGATTGTGGCAGAGCATTTAAAATATACCTGAAGATATATTTTTTCTATTATCATTCAACTCCATTGTTGTAGTATATAGTTGGGAGATTTATAAAAAATTAAACTTTTCTACTTATGCTTCTGTAAGAGAATCCCGGCAATAATTAATGTTAATCCTATTATTGAGGATAATAAAACATCTTCTTTCACCACTATTTGCAGAAAAAACAGTGATAGAAATGGGCTTAAATATACTAGATTACTCACTGATGAAGTGCGGGGAGCTATTTCAAGGGCCTTGAGCCAGAACACATAGGTTAGCCCCATTTCAAACAGACCCACCCACACTATGCCGATTAATCCCGAGAAAGAAGGAAAATATAGATTACCGGTAAGAATGGCAATTAACAGCAATAAAACAAACCCACAACAAAAATTCATAAAAAGCTTTACCTGGATATTTCTTTTATCCCGAACATTAAAAATCCAGTATAAAGCCCATACAAAGGAACTTCCTACTGCAAGTAACGCCCCGGTAACATTGGTAAAACGAAGTGAAAAAACCCGCCCCTTTGTTGAAATAATAAGTACCCCAATAAAACTAAGTAAAATAGCAGTAATATGAACCAGTTTAATTCTTTGTTTTAAAAGAGGAATGGAAAGCAGGGTCAGAGCAATAGGCCATGTATAATTCAGGGTACCTGCTTCCTGCCCTGGAAGTAATGAATAGGCTTTAAAAAGTAAGAGATAGTACATGCAGGGATTGAGTATCCCCAAAATTACTGATGACCAGATATGTTTCTTTCTGATTTTTGTGACTAATGAAAAATTTTTAGTTGCTAGAAGAAAAAAGAAAAGAGTAATTACCGAAATAAAAGAAGAAAAAAGAAGCAACTGTAAAATATTCTGATCAAGAATTTCCAAGGTAAGCTTAAAAGCAGAAGCCATAGTAGACCAGAAAAAAGTTGCTGCAAGAGCATAGATATATTCTTTATGCTCTACACTCAAAATAATCCTTTATAATTTTTTTGTGATCAAAAACTACAGGTGAAGGCAGAGTAGTTTCATCAAAAAGCTCTGCCTTTTTTGCATCATCTGCAGCCTGTAAATTTCCCTTTCCCTTTCCCACAAAAACGGTGGATATGGTATGCATTCTGGGATCCCGTTCTGGATCGGAATACACTCCCAAAAGAAAAATTAACTCAACTTCTAAATTGGTCTCCTCCTTTGCTTCTCTGATGGCAGCATCTTCCACTGATTCAGCATAATCGACAAAACCGCCCGGGATTGCCCAGCCATGTGGAATATTTTTGCGATCAATCAGAACAATTTTACGATTGAATTCTATGATAACATCAACTGTAGGTATGGGATTTTTGTAAAGCTGTATCTTTTCTCCGCAGCCTGGACAGATCAATTTTTTTTTGGTACTCATAACTCTCCTATTTATGGTAATGTTCACCTTTAAGTATGGTAAAACTTCTATAAATCTGTTCCAGTAAAATCAAACGAGTCATTTCATGAGTAAAAGTCATTCTCGAGAGAGATACTACTGTATTTGATCTATTCTTAATTGTACTGCTTAACCCTAAAGTACCTCCTATAACAAAAAGAAGATAAGCAGTCCCCTTGTTCATAATCCCTGATATCAATCGAGCAAAATCTTCTGAAGAAAATAAGGTTCCCTCTTTATCCAGAGAAATTATCCAGCTTCTTTTGGGAATTTTTTTTATAAGCCTCTCTCCTTCTTTTTCAATAATTGTATTATATTTTTGCCCCTTTACTATTTTTTCTTCTTTAATAGTATCAATTTTTAACGGACTATATTTTTGTATCCGTCTAATGTAGTCAGATTCCCCCTGCTTAAGAAATTCTTTTTTTATTTTTCCCACTGATAATAGTCTAATTTGCATATGAAATGTATTATTTATTTTAAAATTTCTAATATCTCTTGAAGTCCTCGACGTATCTCCTGAAAGAGTGGCATAGTCCGAGAATTGTTACTGGATTTCATTGTATCTTCACTTGTTGTATAATCATTTGTAGTAATTATTTCATGTATTTTCTCATTGGTATAGCCGATATCTTTTAACCTCTTTATTTCAAAAATAATATCTAAATCACTTGGTTTAAAAAATCTTCTTCCCGATTGTTTTTTCACGGAATTAAGAAAGGAAAACTTTTCTTCCCACTTTCTGATAACATAAGGTTTTACCTTAACCAATCTGCTGACTTCTGAGGTTGAATAATATAATCTTTTTATATTCGGGCCATTCATTATAAACCCAATAAATAATATCTTTTATTTATGATTAAAGAAAGAATAACTCATTGATTTAATCAAAAAAGTACCATAGGAACATGAACTTATAATCTTAAGTTTTAAATCTTCAAAAAAATCATATGGTTTCCTGCCCAATTTCGCTTGCAGACTAAACTGCCCATCAAAAAGATAATACGCTTTTCTCTTTAATACAAATGAATTTTCCTTATTCACTGTTTTACTGTTATGATTAAAATAGAAACCGCATCCTTTTTCATAGCCAACTTTTTTACAGACATCTATAACTTTGTCATTATATCTGCCAAATGGAAATGATATATATCTTACCTTTTTACCAATCTTGTCTTCAATTTCTTTTTTAGAGTAATCAAGCTCACGATAAATATCCTTTTGCCTAATTCTGGTTAAATCAGGATGATTCACCGAATGAGAGCCAAATTCAAATCCCTGATCACTGAGTGCTTTTATTTGATCCCAGGAAAGGTGCTTAAAGCGTATCCATCCTACATTAACATCCCACAAATTCTGTTTGCCAACATAACCGGTTATAATAAATATGGTACTGGTAACCTTATAAGACTGCATTAAGGGGAAAGCATTGGTATAAATATTTTCATAGGAATCATCAAAATTTAAAATTACTGGTTTTTCAGGAAGTTGAATCTTAGAATTAAATAAATCTGAGATAGAAACAGAACTATACCCCTCGGTTTTAAGAAAAGATAGAATTTGCTTAAACTGTAAAGGAGTAACTCTGGTTACTCCCCATTCAAAACGCTTATCAACTTTATGAAAAGTTAATATTGGTACCTGCACTTTTTCTTACCCGATATAAGTTATAATTCAGATACTAAACAAACTTTGTATTTGTATTGTATGTACAGCAAATTAAAACTATATGCAATCATGAAGGTCTCAAAAAACATACAAAAAATTGAATGACTGACTACTGACTTCTTATTACTAACTAACTGTTACTCTTACATTCAAAATTTCTGTCGATAGTAACTTTAAAACTCTTCTGCTCTGACCGACAACCATTGACATTATATCTCTTTACGATCTGAGCACTAACTTTAATTTTCTTTAATAAAACAAACTATACTTCAACTGCTATTTTTTTATTTTTATAGACTTCAACACCTTGTTTAAGTATCTTACCAGCTGTTTTCAGATCATCACAATTCAACACGTAAGCGATTCGTGCTTCTTGTTTACCTCTTCCTTCAGTTTTATAAAAACCAGTACCGGGAGCCAGCATCACAGTATTACCATTCACTTCAAAATCTGTCAAAATCCAGCGGGCAAAATCCTCAATATCATCTACCGGGAAAGTAACCATCATATAAAAAGCGCCTTTAGGTTTTTTCACAAAAACCCCGGGGATTTCATTCAGACTATTATATATTGTATCTCTCCGCTGATTATACTCCTGAAGCATGTCATCAAAATATTTATCCCCTTTTTCAACTATAGCAGCTGCCGCATACTGCTCTAACGTAGGCGGACATAAACGTGCCTGACCAAATTTTAGTACTGTATTCATGAATTCTTTGTTCTTACTGACAATTGCTCCTATACGTATTCCACACACACTATATCTTTTAGAAAGACTATCCATAACAACTGCCCGGTCTTTAATCTCAGAAATATTCAAAGAACTTACATGTTCGCCCTCAAAAATAAATTCTCTATACACTTCATCTGAAAGAACAAACAGATTATGCTTTAGGGCAATATCTGCAATAATACCAATTTCCTTGTTAGTCAAAATTGTACCTGTAGGATTATTAGGGGAACAATACAGTATTGCTTTTGTTTTTGAGGTTATTTTCTCTTCTATTAGCTTTCTATCCGGAAGATGATATCCATCCTCAGGATCCGTAGCTATGGGAACCAGTTTTATTCCAGCCATACTGGCAAAACCATTGTAATTAGGATAAAACGGTTCAAAAGTAATTATTTCATCACCGGGTGAGGCTGCCGCCATCATAGAAAAAATAACCGCTTCACTCCCCGCTGTGGTTATCATGATATCAGATGTATCAATATGTTGATATCCATTTCTATGATAGTATTCCTTCATACTTTCCCGCATCTGAGGGAGGCCATTTGAGGGACCGTAGGCAACAACTTTATCCTTAAAACTTTTTACAGCCTTGAAAAATTCAGGCGGAGTTGAAATATCAGGTTGCCCTATATTTAGATGAAAAATATTTATTCCCTTTTTTTTTGCCTCTTCAGCATAAGGTGCCAGTTTACGGATAGGTGACTCCGGTGTATGAATACCACGTTTAGAGATCGAAGGAGTATTCATGATTAACCTCTTATTTTATTATCTGTGATTTTTTTTGTCACTTATGCTCATTCAGAGCAGCTTTTCTGCTTAATTTTAATTTCCCCTCCGGATCAATATTAATAAGTTTGACTTCTATTTCATCCCCAAGTTTAAGATAATTTTCTACTTTACTAACATGTTCATTAGCTATTTCGGAAATATGGAGTAACCCTTCTTTACCTGGCAGTATTTCTACAAATGCTCCAAAATTGGTAATCTTTTTTACTTTTCCTTTATAAATCTTTCCTCTCTCAGGTTTCCTGGTGAGTTCTTCTATTATATTCCTTGCTGTATCGCAGGATTCCTTATCCTCAGATGTTATCTGAACAACTCCATCATCATCAATATTAACCTCAGCACCGGATCTTTCAACTATATCTCTAATAGTTTTACCGCCGGGACCGATAACCAAACCAATATCATTTTGATCTAGTTGAATAGATTGAATTCTGGGCGCATAGAGTGAAATATTCTCTCTGGGACGTTCAATAGTCTGGTCCATAATATCCAGTAATTTCATCCTTGCATCATGTGCTTGATCTAAAGCTTTTTTCATATGTTCAAATGATATTCCGGTTATTTTGATATCCATTTGAAAAGCTGTAATACCTTTTCGGGTACCAGCCACTTTAAAATCCATATCTCCGCAGTGATCCTCATCTCCCAGAATATCGGTAAGAATGGCAACCTCATCTCCCTCTTTTACCATGCCCATAGCAATACCTGCCACTGCCGATTTCATGGGAACCCCGGCATCCATCAAACTCAGTGAACCTGCACAAACTGTTGCCATAGAGGAAGAACCATTTGATTCCATAATATCAGATACAACTCTTATGGTATAAGGAAACAAATCATCAATAGGGATTACAGGTTTCAAGGCCCTTTCCGCTAAATTACCATGCCCTATCTCTCTTCTCCCCGGACCTCGAAATGGCCTGATTTCTCCTACACTGTAAGGAGGAAAATTGTAATGAAGGGTGTAACTTTTCCAGGATGATCCTTCCAATCTTTCTATTTTTTGTTCGTCAACTTTTGTTCCCAGGGTAGTTACTGCCAGACTTTGAGTTTCTCCTCTGGTAAACAGAGCTGAACCATGGGTTCTGGGCAGTAAAGCAACTTCACATTCAACTTTACGAATATCCTCATATCCTCTTCCATCGATCCTTACTTTCTCCTGTAAAATCATATTACGCATCAGCTCTTTCTCTATATCATAGAAAATTTCACCAATGAGTTGCTCAGATTCAGGATAATCTTCTTGCAAGGATTCCTGAACCGATTTCAATATTTCAGATTTAGTTTTACTTCGTTCGATTTTACCCTTTATTTTCAATGCTTCCTTAAGTCCGGGAAAAGCTTTTTTACGAACTTTCTTAATCAGATTTTGATCTTCATCTTCGGCTTCAACCTTTTGTTTTTCTCTGCCGACTTCTGAAATAATATCTTTCTGCAGGGTAATTATTTGTTTGATTGCTTCATGGCCGAATTCTAATATTTCAATAAGTTCTTCCTCACTAACCTCTCTAGATTCACCTTCAACCATAGCAATAGCATCTTCCGAGGCAGCAATAACAATATCAACATCACTGTTTTCAAGTTGAGAAAAAACAGGATTGATAATCAATTTTTCTTCAACACGTCCAACCCTTACCGAAGCAATAGGACCATTAAATGGAATATCTGAAATCATTAATGCAGTTGAAGCTCCAATGGTTCCCAGAACATCCGGATCGTTTTCTTTATCTGAACTAAGTACAGTAATAGCTATTTGCACTTCATGCATAAACTCCTTGGGGAATAAAGGACGAATGGGACGATCTATAAGACGGGCACTTAAGACCTCTTTTTCTTGCGGTCTGCCCTCTCGTTTAAAGAATCCACCAGGAATTTTCCCGGCAGCATAACTTTTTTCACGATATTCAACTGTGAGGGGGAAAAAACCTCTATTTTCTACAGGTTCTTTTGAAGCTACTGCTGTAGCCAGTATCACTGTTTCTCCATATCTTACTAAAACAGATCCATCTGCTTGTTTAGCTATCTTGCCTGTCTCTATTGAAAGTTTTGATTCCCCAATCACTTTATCTTTAGAGGTGATCATACGAACTCCTTATTATTAATTAATGTATTTACTCTTAACGTCGTATATTAAGTTGTTTAATAATTTTTCTATATTTTTCGATATCATTCTTGATAATATAATCTAAAAGCTTTCGTCTTTTTCCTACCATTTTTAATAAACCTCTCCTGGAATGATGATCTCGTTTATGTTCTTTTAAATGTTCAGTTAAATGATTTATTTTCTCTGTTAATAGTGCTATCTGAACGGAAACATCACCGGTATCATTTGCATCTTTACCATATTTTGATACAATTTTACTACTGATTTCTCTGGTAATAGACATTATTGCCTCCTACTTATACTTAAAATATTTTTTGTAATATCAATATCATTTTTTATACTTTTTTTCAACTCCTCAATAGAACAAAACTTGCTTTCTTTTCTGATAAAATCCAAAAATTCTACCTGTAAAAGATGCCCGTATAAATCTCCTGAATAATCATGTAAATAAACTTCAATCATTCTTTTTTTCCCGCCTACTGTAGGACGTTTTCCAATATAAACCGTACCTTCTCTTTTTAGATTATTATCTGAAGCTAATGCAACATATACACCATCTTGGGGTATTAATTTTCGTTCATTCTCAATAATAATATTAGCTGTAGGAAAACCTATATGTTGTCCAAATTTTTTTCCATCTATTACTTTTCCTTTTAATGTATAATATCTTCCTAACATTTTATTGGCTAATTTTATATTTCCCTTGTTTAATAATTCTCTTATTTTAGTACTGCTGACAATAATTTCATCAACTTTATGGGGTTCAATTAATTCTACTGCAAAATCAAAATCATCACTTAATTGTTGTAGTAACTTGATATCACCTGATCTCTGATTTCCAAAGGAATGATTAAAACCAATAATAATATATTTTGCTCCAATTTTATCTTTTATAATTTTTACTATAAAATCTTCGGCTTTCATCCGAGATAAATTTTTATCAAAAGGCAAAACTAAGAGAATATCAATTCCAGTATTTTTTAAAAATCTTATTTTCTCTTCTATAGGGGTTAGCAAACTAAAACTACTTTCCCCTTTAGATTTTACTATCTGAGGATGAGGACTGAAAGTAATAATTACACTTCTGCAGTTACACTTCCTGGCCTTATGGACTACTCTTTCAATTATATTTAAATGCCCACTATGAACACCATCGAAATTCCCAACCGTAACTACTGAATCTTTATATTCTCTTAATTCTGTAAGTGATCGATAAACTTTCATTCTTCTAAATATATTCTTTTATTACTTCAAGAACTTTATGTTTTACCCTACCAATTTCTCCTTTTATATGACAGCCGGAAGCTCTCAGGTGACCTCCTCCATCAAAATGTTTTGCAATCTCATTAACATCAACATAGCTTCTGGATCGCAGAGAGAGTTTAAAAACATTCTTTGTAACTTCCTGGAAAAAAAGCTGAACTTCCGTTCTATCTATTGTCATGAGATAATCAACAAAACCTTCCGTATCTATTTTCCCATTTTTTGAGGATGAATCCTGTGTTAAATAAATTGATGAAACTTTATTGTTAAAATGAAAATCTAATGTTGTTAAAGCTTTAGAAAGTAAGTGCATGGAATCCGGGGATACACGATAGTATACATTTCTTCCAATTTCATGTGGTACAGCTCCGGCAGTAATCATACAAGCAGCTACTTTAAAAGAATTACTGTTTGTATTAGGAAAGAGAAAACGACCGGTATCACACATTATTCCTGTATAGATAAGAGTAGCAATATCTTTAGTCAATGGTATGTCAAAAGATGAAAAGATTCTATACACTATCTCAACTGTGCTGCTTTTATCAGATTCAATAAGGTTAATGTTTCCGAAATATACATTACTGGTATGATGATCAATATTTATTATTTTCACATTATCTGTAATAGTCTCTTTTAATGTGCCAATTCTACCTAAATCAGATGCATCTAAGGCAGTCATATAATCATATTCTTTAAGTACAATACTATCAAAATGTTCAATTTTTTCAACCCCAGGTAAAAAATCAAATTTATCTGGCACCGAATCTTCTAACACTATCCTGTACTGTTTTTTAAAATGATCCAGGATAACAGCAAATAATAATACCGAGGAAATTGCATCTCCATCCGGATTAATATGAGTTGTAATTAAAAAATTATCCGCATTCTTAATATAGGTTTGAAGCTCCAAATAAATATTGTTGGCCTGTGTTTTCATAATCATTTATTTTTATCATTACTTTCTTTAAAATTTAAATCCTTTAAAACTCTATTGATCCTGTCAGACTTTTCCAGACTATCATCTAAAATAAATTCTAATGTCGGCATAAATTTTAATTCAACCATACTGTTGAGCTGATTTTTTATAAAAGGAACTGCATGTTTCAAAACTTCTATGGAAATCTTTTTATCGTATTCATTACCCAGAACACTTGTAAATATCTTAGCCTCTTTTAGATCACCACTAATCTCCACATCTGTTATGGTAACAAATCCGAGACGGGGATCTTTTATCTTTGTTAACACTATTTTACTTATTTGATCCCTGAGAAGTGAGGATACTCTATTTATTCTTTTTTTACTCATAATTTAAATCTATAAAACCTCAACAAATGAATCTAATACTTCTACCCTGTTTTCATTATCAATAAAATTTAATACTTTAGAAAAAACTTGATCAATAAATCTTCTATCAGAAGACACACAGGCAATACCAAGATGGGAACGTTGCCATTTATTATGATAATCTATCTCTGCAATTGATATATTGAATTTATTTCGTAACTTTTTTTTTAAACTTTGCAAAATAAATCTCTTCCCTTTTAATGAATCAGCCTCTGATAAAAATAGCTCTATTTGGATTGTACCAACAAACATTTACAAAGTCCTTGCCTTCTCTACAATCTTATAAAACTCCATTGTATCTCCCTCCTGAATATCATCGCAATTATCCAGAACAATCCCGCATTCATATCCACTATCAACTTCTTTTACATCATCATTGAATCGTTTCAAAGAATCTACCTTACCCTCATAAATAACATCTTGATCACGGATAAGACGGACCAAACTCCCTCTTTTTGCTTTACCATCTAACATGTAACATCCAGCAATTAATCCTGTTTTTGAGGACTTGTATATTTTTCTGATTTCTGCAGAACCAATATTTTCTTCGTTTCTCTCAGGTTCCAATAATCCAGATAGAGCCAGCTTTACATCGTTTACAATGTCATAAATAACTTCATACCGTCTGATATCTACATTTTCTTCCCTAGAAAGTTCTCTGGCTTTGTCATTAATAGTAACATTAAATCCAATAATAACTGCATTAGATGTCTCGGCAAGCAGAACATCTGATTCCACAATAGCTCCCACTCCCTTATGCACAATTTTAACTCCTACCTCATCTGTAGAAAGCGCCATCAATGAATCTGCAATTGCTTCAACCGATCCATCAACATCTCCTTTTATCAGTAATGATAACTCTCTGAGTTTACCTTCTGATATTTCTTTCGATATTTGATCCAGAGTAGTTCTTCTGATCTGACGAAAATTCTGTTCTCGCCTTAACTGTTGTCTTTTATTACAAATTCTCTTGGCCTCCTGTTCAGAATCCACCACAACAAAGGAATCACCTGCCTGCGGTACGCCTGTAAACCCTATGACCTGTACAGGCTTGGAAGGCCATGCTTTTTTAACTTTCTTATTATTTTCATCATAAAGAGCCCTAACCCGGCCGTTATACTGCCCGGCAACAAATATATCACCTACTTTTAATGTTCCTTTATTTATTAAAACTGTAGATACAACGCCCTTGCCCTTAATCATTTCAGCTTCAATAATAACTCCTTTGGGTTTTACTTTGGGATTTGCTTTAAGTTCTAACATTTCAGCTTCAAGTAAAATCTTTTCCAGAAGATGATCAACCCCCTGCCCTGTCTTTGCTGAAATTTCTGCATCCTGCACTTTACCACCCCATTCTTCCACTAAAATGTTATGTTCTGATAACTGCTTACGTACTTCACCAGGATTGGCATCAGGCCTATCAATTTTATTTATGGCAACAATAATCGGCACCCCTGATTCTCCTGCTGCCCTGGCATGATTGATTGCCTCAACTGTCTGAGGCATAACTCCATCATCAGCTGCAATAAGTAGGACCACAATATCAGTAACTTTTGCTCCTCTTGCCCGCATAGCAGTAAAAGCTTCATGACCAGGAGTATCAAGAAATACTATTTTTCTTTTTTTATAATTTATTTCATAAGCACCAATATGCTGAGTTATTCCCCCAGACTCTCCAGTGGTTACATTACTTTGTCTAATATGATCAAGCAGAGAAGTCTTTCCATGATCAACATGGCCCATAATGGTAACAACTGGTGGACGTTCTTCAAGATGTTCTGCATCTTCGACTTCTTCTTCTTCTTCTTCCAGTAATTCAACTTTATCTTCACCATACTCTGTTTCAAAATCAACATCATAACCAAACTCATCTGCAACCATTAAGATTGTATCTCTGTCTAAACGTTGATTAATAGTAACCAATATACCTAAAGACATACAAACAGATATTATCTCACCCGGATCAACATCAATTAAATTTGCCAGTTCTGAAACTGTTGCAAACTCAGTTGTTTTAAGTATTTTCTTTTCACTGATTTCTTCCTCTTGCCCAGTTTTTTTCTTCTTTTTATATTTCCTCTTCTTGGGTGTGTCGCTCATTTTAGCAAATGTCTTCTTTATTGATGCTTCTACTTCACCTTTATCGATTTTTACCTGTTTTTTCTTCTTACGAGATTTGAACTTTTTCTTTTTTGATGAAAATTATTAATATTTTAATCTTAACCTTGACCGTCTCTTATCTGCAGGCTTTCGCGCAAGAGGTACAAACCAAGGGCCAAAATCTGATCCGTGTT
>JAWODZ010000250.1:0-15518 GCA_046483025.1 bacterium | reverse complement strand
GCAGCTTTATCAACTTTCTTGAATTCTGATTTCTTTTTCTTCTTTATCGGCCTTCGCTTTAAATGGCGTTTAGGTTTCTTTTCTACTTCTTTTTTTTCTTTCTCTTCCTTAGGTTTCTTTTTGGTTATACGTTTTTTCTTGTCTTTATCGACTTCCTCTACAATCTCTTTCCCCCCGGCTTTAGTATCTTCTTCCTTGTCGACCAAGGACGGTTCTTTTTCTTTGATCTCTTCTTTTCCTTTTTCAGCAATAGTTCCTTTAGAACGTTCTATAACATCATCAATCTCTTGACGAATTGCCTGTTTCCTTGCCTCTTCTTCAATTTTCTTTTCTTCCAGTTTTTTCTTAAAATCAGATTCTTTGGGGGCTTGTTCAACTTCTTCCTGAGCAAAATGAGACTTTATCAGATCATACATCTTATCTGTTACTTGAGACATCTGATTACGAACTTTAAAATTATGACTCTTTAAAAAATCAATGAGTTCTTCATTGGATAGATGAAACTCTTTAGCTACTCTATAAATTCTATCCTTTTTTTTCGTCCTTTTGCTCAATAAAACCCCTTAATTAAAAAATTATTATTCTTCATAATATGAATTTAATGTTTCTATGATCTTATCAATAGTTTTTTCACCAAATCCCCTTACCTCCAATAACTGCTCTTTGCCGGCATCTAATACTTCATCCGCTGTCTCATAACCTGCAGCAGAGAGTTTATCAATTATTGTCTTGGACAATTCAGATACATCTGAAAGAAAAAGCTTCTCTTCTTTCTCTCCACCTTCAGCATATTCAGATTCTTTAACTGTAGTAATTTCATAACCAGTAAGCTGAGATGCAAGCTGTCTATTACGTCCGCCCTTTCCAATTGATAAAGATATTTGTTCATCCGGAATAACCGCCGTTGCAGTATCATCATCTTCATTTACTTCTACTAAAACTGGTTTTGCAGGGCTCAAAGCTCTGCTGATAAATATTTGGGGCTCATTGTTCCAGTTAATTACATCAATCTTTTCATTATTCAATTCTCTTACAATAGCCTGTATTCTTACTCCTTTTAATCCCACACAAGCTCCTACTGCGTCAATGCGCTGATCATTTGAAAAAACTGCAATCTTTGCTCTCTCCCCAGGATAACGTGCTATTGCTTTAACTTCTATGATGCCGTCATAAATCTCAGGAACTTCTATTTCAAACAAGCGGAGAAGAAACTGAGGATCTGTTCTAGAAATTATCACTTCAGGACCACGGTTGGTTTTAGAAACTTCTTTTATTACTGCCCGTATTGTATCTCCCCGATAATATCTTTCATTGGGAATTTGTTCGGATTTTTTCAAGCTTACTTCCATATTATCGATATAAACTAAAACTTCTTGTCTGTTTATCTGCCGAATATCGCCAATAATAATCTCTCCGATACGATCCTTAAATTCATCATACAGTACTTCTTTCTCCGCCTGTCGTATCTTCTGATTTAAACTTTGTTTAGCAGAGTTTATTAATCTTCTGCCAAATTTCATTGGATTAATTATTTCAACAAACTCATCACCTAACTCCAGATCAGGCTCAAGTTTCTTAGCATCTTCTAATGATATTTCTTTGACAGGATCTTCAACTTGCTCGACAATGGTTTTTAACTGATATATCTCTACCTCTCCTTTGTCAATATTAACAAATAAATCAAAATTTTCATCAGTTCCATATTTTTTCCTTATCATATTAAGGAAAAGATCTTCTAATATTTTACTAACAATATCACGATCAATATTACGTTGTTTTGCAATTTCTTTTACTGCTTCAACAATATTGATATTCATGCAACATCCCTTATTTATAAATCATACTTTATTTTACCATCTTTAATTTTATTTATGGGGACTGTCAATACATCTACCCCTAGATCTATTGCAAGATTTTCATCATCAACATTTTCAATCTTTCCGGTTATTTCTTTTATTTCGTCATCCTTATAATATTTAACTAAAACTTTTTCTCCCATTTTCCGGGAAAAATCTTTACCAGTTGTAAGAGGATAATCTTCACCAGGAGAAGAAACTTCTAATCGATAAGAACTAAAATTAAGACTTTGTTCATGTGTGTCTAAAATTTCTAAAATCTTTTTACTCACCTCCGCACATTCATCAAGTGTAACTCCTCCAGGTCTATCAATTAAAAATTTAATTTTTGCATTACCCCCTTTATACGTTATTATATCATCAACCAGCTCTAATCCCTGTTCTGAAATAACAGTTTTTACCAATTTAAATATTTTTTCATTAACTCTCACCTTTTTTCCCCATAAAAAAAGTGGGTAATGCAACCCACTAACTAATTAAATATAAAAAAAAAATCTAAAATTGCAAGAAATAAAAATTATTTCTTCTTTATAAAACTTTTGCAAAATATTCAGCTTTTTGTTTAACAGGAGAATCAGGATACTTATCTATGGCATATTCACAGAGTTCTCTTCCTCTATCATCCATTCCTGCAAACTTAAAACAACGTACAGCATGTATTACATTATAGGGACTCATATAATGATGTGGAAATTTTTTTGCAGCTTTAAAATATAATTCTGCAGCTTCTCCATAATTTTCCATATTTTCCATGCATGCTGCTTTTCCGGACAGACTGGAAGAAATAAAAATAGCATCATCAGAGTAATCATCCAAATAAATATCAAAATAGTTAATTGCTTCATTATATTGCCTCTGATTATAATAAGCATTGGCAAGAAAAAAAACAGCCATACCTGCAGGATGAGTTCCGGGATACTGTTCGATAATTGACTTTAATTCAGGTATTGACCTTTCATAATTATTGAGATGATAATACGTTTCAGGAACTACAAGTTTGGAATTTGCTTTTATTTCAGCACTCTTTTTACTCCTCATCATTAAAAAACCTACAATCACAACGACAGCAATAACACCAAAAATAATGTTAAACTCTTTGTGGTGATGTAACCAAAATTGTTTAACCTGAATATATTTAGTAACTAATGGGTCTTCTTTAATTTCACGTTTTGTTAATCGTTTACGTGGTTTTAACATGTTCTCCCCAATAAATAAAAATTTACTCGCTTAATACTTGCCTTACAAGATTCCATACGGTGGTTTGTAAATCAGCCGGTTTAGTAAAAAACGGAAAACCATGATCTTCTTGTTGAGCTAAAACCTCTGCTTCGTTAGCATAACCAGTCATTAATATTATTTTCTGGTCAGGTTTTTTCTTTCGTAATTGATTCGCCAATTCAAAACCACTCATATTGGGCATTCGAATATCTGTTATCACTAAATCAGGTTGAAATTCTGCCCATGTTTGCAACGCTTCATTACCATTAAAAGCAATATCAACTGTATACCCTTTTTTTTCCAGAAAACGAGCATAGACGCGGGCAATTGTATCCACATCATCTACAATTAATATTTTTTCTTTCATACTGCCCTCATCAAAATAATAATTAATAATTTAACCCTGTACCCCAAGCAGGATTCGAACCTGCGACACCCGGTTTAGGAAACCGGTGCTCTATCCTCCTGAGCTACTGGGGCTAATATTAATTATAAAATATTAAAAAAAAAATAAAAAAGCAAATATTTTTTACACAAATTTTATAAATATCTTGTTTATTTATAAAATTATATTTATATTTTTTTTATACATATGGAGGTCGGAATGATTGATAATAATCTAAAAAAAATTATAAAAAAAATAAAAACCTATAAAAATTATTTAATTGAGATCCAAACCAAACTTACTTCTATCCCGGCTCTTGCTCCTGAAAGTGATGGTGATGGAGAAGCCGAAAAAGCAAAGTATATCGAAACTCTGATTAATGAATTAAATTATGATTCAATCGAAAAAATCAATGCTACTGATGATAGGGTTAAAAAGGGATATCGACCAAATCTCATAGTAAAATTCAAAGGCAAAACTGATAAAAAAACAATTTGGATTATGGCTCACATGGATGTTGTCCCTCCCGGAGATTTATCCAAGTGGGATACTGATCCTTATAAAGTTATTGTAAAAGAAGGAAAACTGTATGGACGCGGTACCGAGGATAATCAACAAGGACTTGTTTCTGCACTGATGACATTAAAAGCTTTCAATCAATTAAATATAATACCGGAATATACTATTGGTTTAGCTATTGTTGCAGATGAAGAAAATGGATCAAAATTTGGCATCCAACATGTATTAAAAGAAAAATCCGATCTATTTAAAAAAAATGATTTAATTCTTATTCCTGATGCAGGAGATCCCCAAGGAGTAGAAATTGAAGTTGCAGAGAAATCAATACTCTGGATTAAATTTGTTGTGCAAGGCAAGCAAACTCACGGTTCAACTCCTGAAAAGGGTGTAAATGCACATAAAGCTTCGGCATATTTAACAGTTAAAATGAATCAGCTGTATGAAATTTTCAATAAAAAGGATAAACTCTATGATCCGCCCATCTCAACTTTTGAACCAACAAAAAAAGAAAACAATGTACCCAATATAAACACAATTCCTGGAGAGGATATTGTTTACTTCGACTGTAGAATTCTCCCTCATTATTCTATGGATAGAATAAAAAAACGAATAAATACATTTACAAGGGAAATTGAAAAAAATTTTAAAGTAACTATTGAAGTTTCTTTCCCCCAGGATGTAAAAGCACCTACTCCCACCCCTGCTGATGCCCCGGTGGTAAAAGCAATAAAAAAAGCAGTGAAAGACGTTCAGGGAAGAGATGCTAAACCTTTGGGAATAGGTGGCGGTACGGTTGCTGCTTATTTCAGGAGAGCAGGCCTGCCTGCTGTATGCTGGAGCAATCTTGATGACACACTTCACGGACCAAATGAATATTGTAAAATTGAGAATGCTATTAATGATGCCTGTGTCTTTGCCCATATATTTTTACAAAAATAGAATAAAATCAGTAGTCAATTACCATATCTCAGACTAGGTATTAATAGATACATATTCTAATTTTAGTCATATCCCAGCCATAAACCTTTGTTTATTAAATTAATTTATGTAATACTATATCTATAATTCTAAATAGAATTTGATTATAACCATGCCTCTTTACACTGCAAAATTTCGTTTTTATCAAGAATTAAATGATTTTCTTCCTTATGAATATAAAAAAAAATCATTACAATATAAATTTAAAGGTAATCCATCAGTTAAAGATGCTATCGAGGCCATGGGAATTCCTCACACTGAAGTTGATCTTATTATTGCCAATTCAAAATCTGTTGATTTCAGCTATCAACTTCATGACAGAGATTTCATTGCAGTCTATCCTGAATTTGAAAGTATAGATATTTCCTCAGTACAAAAACTTCGTCAAAAACCATTGAGAAAAACTAAATTTATCCTTGATGTCCAGCTAGGTAAGCTGGCAAAAAATCTTAGAATATTAGGATTTGATACACTCTATAAAAATAATTATAAAAACAAACAAATTATCAAAATTTCCAGACAAGAACATCGAATAATTCTCACCCGGAATAAAGCACTATTAAAAAACAAAACAGTTACTCATGGTTACTGGATAAGGAATACTTATCCTGAACTTCAGCTTCGAGAGATTATTAAACGTTTCGATTTAAAAACTCAGATCAAACCATTTACAAGATGTTTGATGTGCAATGGGAAAATAGTTACAGTAAAAAAAAATGAGATAGATGAGTACCTTCTTCCTAAAACAAAAAAAAATTTTAATGAATTCTTTCAATGTTCTAAATGTAAAAAAATTTACTGGAAAGGGTCTCATTTTAAAAAAATGAAAAATAAAATTAATTTGATAATAAATCAGCAAAGCTTATGGAATGGTTAATACCTTTGCTCCTCTCACACCTCCGGCTTTCAACTCAGTTAAGGCTTTATTAGCATCTTTGAGATCATACTCCTGAATTTCAGGTTTCAATGACATCTCAGCAGCAAGTTTTAGAAAACCACTTAGATCACCTCTTGCAACATTAGCTACACTTTTGATTTCCTTTTCCAACCATAAATCACAGGTATAATCTATCTGCAAAAGATATTCTTTATCAATATCTTCCTTACGCACAGCATTTATAACCAATCTTCCGCCTGCATTTAAATTTTTCATCGCTTCCACAACCGGTTTCCATACCGGGGTTGTATCAATTATAGCATGCAGTTTTTCCGGAGAACAATCCTCGGTATCACCCGTCCATACTGCTCCTAATTGTCTGGCAAATTCCCTTTCTTTTTTATTTCTGGCAAAAACATAAATTTTTGTATCAGGGAAAATATATTGTACCATTTTCAACACTAAATGAGCTGAAGCACCAAAACCTGTTAATCCAATATTTTCTCCATTTTCGATCTTGGTTAAATTCAGTGCACGATATCCTATGGCTCCGGCACACATCAAAGGGGCGGCTTGAGAATCGGTATATATATCCGGGATTGAAAAGGCAAAATTTTCATTAACTACCATATATTCAGCATATCCCCCATTAATATCTCTTCCGGTAGCAACAAAATCATTACAAAGATTCTCATTACCATTTTTACAGTATTTACAATTCAGACAGGATGAGAATATCCATCCTACTCCCACTCGTTGACCAATTGTAAACTTTGTAACCTCTGGTCCTATTTTTTTAATTACTCCAATGACTTCATGTCCTGGTACAACCGGAAATTTTCGGGGAGGAGTCCGTCCTTCAATCTCATCAATCTCAGTATGACAGACTCCACAGGCTTTAACCTTAAGTAATAAATCTTGCCTTTTGGGCTCAGGAATTGGTAAATCAACCATTTCAAGAGGTGTAGTGGTTTTGTGTAAATCGCTTACATTCTTCATGATCATTGCCTTCATACCATTTCCTCCTATTACGCAAAAATTCATGTATCAAATTTTAAGAAATATATTAACTATAAAGAAATAAATCAATAAAAAAGTCTCTTTACCATAAAGAGACTTTTTTAAGTTACTAGTAAAGAAATTATAATTAATTTACTTATTTGTAACTACCCAATATTTGCCTTCGACTTTATTGATTTCACCAAATTTAACTCCCCTTTCCAATATTTTTTTATAAATATCCTGATAATCATTTATATCAACCGGCCCTTTGATAACTTGGTTTAAGGTACCATCAGCAAGATTATCAATAAACACTAACTCATTATTAATTTCCATATTTATTTTTTTTATTATGGTGAATTTATTATACACTTCATCCGAATTCAAAGAATAAGTTGCAATGAAATATTTATTGCCAATATCTTCATTAGTGTAACTTTTTTTAAAAGTTTTGGTTTCCATATTACCACTTTCTGAACATTTTTGCAATCCATTTGAATATATTTCTCGTGCTTTTTTTAAAGATATATCACCTATCAATATTTTATCTATATATCCATTTTGCTCTTTATCAATTGCTTTAAAAACAATTTTTTTATCTTTTTTCAATACTAAAAAGTTATTACCACTTCCTTTTGGTGGAGTATAACTTTCTATTTTGTAATTCTTTCCCTGGTATGAGAAATCAAATAACCCATATCTCATTTTGTTTTGAGCAGCACAGCCAATTAAAAATACTACAATAAAAAAAATTAAAAATATTCTATACGATTTCATTTTTCTATCCTCCCATAAAATAATATATTAAGTTATATAACATTCAGTTATTATAATTTGCTTTCACCTCCTCTCTAAAAAACTTATTTACTAATTCCGGATATTCTTGTTCCAAAAACACATACACTCTTTTTTGAAATAACTCCTGTTTTTGAGAAGAATTACCATTATTATCTATTTCTTTAGATAAAAATTTTACTAAATATGATTTTGCTTTGATATTTAACTCTTCATACGGAGAATGTTGTATAAAATCATGAAATATTAAAAAATGTAATTCCTTGTCATTCCAAAAAAATTTCCATTTACTCTTCAAAGATGGACTGATAATTTTGTCTAAGTAATTATTAACAGTGGATATTTTATTACTGAATTTGCCGAGATATCTTATATGGGTATTTAAAATTTTTGTTTGTAAATCTTTTTGTTTTTCATTAGAATCAGTTCTTATTTTTGAATAATAATTCTTTATCTTTTCAACATAATCATTGGGATTAAACCCATTCTGAAACAATTTATAAGTAAAATCCATTGCATACCAGGTTGAAATGGTAGAATCCCCTTTTTTAGCCGGTTCAAATAATATTTTCTTTGAATAATCAATTGCTGCTCTGTCCAATATATCATGACCGGAACTCCTTACTAATCTTACTTTTTCTACTTTTCCCGAATTAGTAATTAAAAGATTGATTTTTACACTTCCTTCAATATTCTTTTGTTCAGCTAAGGCAGGATAACTAGGCAACTGAGTAATTTTTCTCTCAGGCGGAGACACATTCTTGTCTTCTTTTCTTAAACTTTTTTTTAATCTATGACTTTTATACAACACACATGTATTATTGTCAATTATTTTAAAAGAAAGATCCGCTTGTCTGGTAATATCACTGATGACTTTATTAACAGACTCAGCATTAAAATTACATGAAATTCTTTTATTGTTAATATGAGTATCATCAAATATAAAAAACATATTACATTGTGAGCTGATTTTATCAATAACCTCACGTAGATTACATTTCTGTTCCGAAAGTGTTATCAATTGTTGAGCTGGCAAATCCTGAGCATTTAATTGCATATGAGCAGTAATAAGGCATATTGACAAATAATTTATTAAATATTTAATAGATAATATATTCATCATTTTCATACCTGTATTCTGAGCTCATAGTTAAACAAATTGAATGTATAATACTGGTAAAAGGGAGATTATCAAAAGTAGCTGTTAACGTGTGATCAACTAAGGTGCTGTCCGATATCTGAATAGATACATTGTACACCCGAGATAACTCATCCATAACTTCAGGTAAAGGTTGCTGGTTGAATATCAATCTCCCATTCATCCAACCTAAAAATTTCTCTGTTTCGACCGACTTAATTTTTTGGGGAGTATGCTCTCCAGAAATCAGACCCATATCATTTTTTTCCAATGTAATCGAACCATTCTCTCCCTCTTTTTTATTCAAAAGAACAGTTCCTGTCTTAACTACTACTCTGGTTTCTTCTCCACGTGCTCGTATATTGAATTTAGTACCCAGAACTTTAGTGGAAGCATTAGGAGTAATTACAATAAAGCTTTGTCTGTTTTTAATGACTTCAAAATATGCCTCACCATGTAAATAAACTTTCCGATCTATTCTACCATATCCATCAGCACACCTAAGAGAACTTTCACAATTTAAATGTACTTTTGTATCATCAGAAAGAGTTATTAACGTTTTTTCTCCTCTGGACGTTGTAACATTAAAAGAAGTGGATGTAAAATATCGTTCCCATAAAAGAAACCCAACTATAATAAACAGCACTGCAGCTGCATATACTATAAGTGCATTCTTTCTTGAAAAAAAGGTGCCTGCGTGTATAAGTATATTTTTGAAGGAATTATTTTTTATATTCCCATTTTTATTTGATTTCAATTGCAATTCTGTTGTGAAATTTAACCATTCCGTATCAATATCCGGTATGTCTGAAATAATCGGCGGCTTCGAATGTATCCATACTTCTTTTAATTCATTATACATACGTTGATTATCTTCTGAAGCCGCCAGCCATTCTTTAAAATGTTTATTTTCTTCTGCTCCAAGCTCACCACTAAGGGACTTAGCACATAATCTAAACATTGTTTTATTCATCTTTCTCATATTGATCTGACCCTCTTTTCCATTAATTATACGTCTCTTTATAAAATTACCCTCAACAGTTTATATCTTCTCTTTTAAATAATCTCTTAAACTCTGTAAGGCCTTACTCATTCTTTTTTCTACTGTTTTTACCGAAATATCCTGAATATCTGCTATCTCTTTATAAGTAAATCCTTCATATCTGTTTAAAATAAAAACATCCTTTACCTTATCTTTAAGTTTAGAAACAGCATTCTGAATTGAAATCTTTTCCTCTGGTGAATCATCAGCAGTAAATACTTTAATCCTAAATGATTCATTTCTATATTTTATTCTTGATGATCGTTTACGATAGTAATCAATAACCAGATTGCTGGTAATCGAATAAATGTAAGCTTTCAGGGATTTAGAGGAATCAAATTTTTTCCGATTTAACCACAGTCTGGTAAAAACATCCTGTAGTAAATCTTTAGTTAGTTCTTTTGAATGCAGGCGATAGAATATATATCTGTATAAAGGCTCATAATACTTATGATACAGTAATTTAAAAGCCGCAGAGTCAGAACTTTTGATAGCCTCTGCCAATTGTTGTTCGGACATTTTTTTTGTATGTTTCTTCTGCATTTCAATTGTTAATACATTACTATTCATTTAAATTAACCTACAATTAATTCAATTTCAAGTTATTTCGCCATCATTTTATAATACGTAAGTAAATATGGATTACCCTACTGGTTTAAAAATTGTAATTAATAAAAACTTTTTATATATTTAACTGAAATTTTGTAAATGTTTATCATTTATGTTACGTTAAAATTTTTAAACAGTATTGTATTTTAAAGAAGCTGAAACAAATTCTGTAGTTAAAAAATCCAAAAATTTATCGTTGAAAAACAGGAGAAACGGTAATGAAAAAAAAATTAACCAGTATTTTATCCATTATCTTATCATTAACTTTACTAACAATCTCTCTCTTCTCTGCTGAAAAAAAACAAACTGAAAAACCAGACCTTAATTCAGGAAAAATCTTCAGAATAAAATGGAGTGATGATGGAAACTATCTCTACTATTCAAACTGTGGTAAAGACTATAAACTTGATCTGAATACTCTGGAAATTTCTTATGCTGAAAAAGAAAATCATAACCGAAAAGAAAGTATCAAGGAACGGATTAAAAGAATACGGGAAAAAAATGATAATAAAGACCCTCGTATCAAACAGCCTGAACGGGGAAGACAATATCTGACAGAAAAATCACCAGATGAAACATGGTATGCAATATGTGAAAACTGGAATGTAGTTTTGGAAAATATTTTAACCGGTGAAAAGATTAATGTAACCCGCAAAGGCAACAGAAAATTCAGATATGGTACTGCAAACTGGGTGTATGGTGAAGAATTAAACGTTAAACATGGTATGTGGTGGACCCCTGATTCTAAAAAACTGATCTATTATGTTTTTGATGAACGTCCGGTTGAGGATTTCTATCTTATCGGGGATTTAACTGAAATTAACACAAAACTCTTAGTTGAAGGATATACTAAGGCAGGTGCTCCTAATCCAATTGCTTCTCTGGAAATATATGATATCGAATCAAAAACCAGAACTCCTATTGATTGCGGAGAAGGAGAATACTATATTTATAATATGCGATTCTCACCGGATGGAACATATTTTCTTTACAACCATACAGACCGACATCAGAGGCATCTCAAAGTAGTAGCTTTAAATTATAAAACTCTTGAAAAAAAAGTTATTGTCTCAGAGAATCAAGAAACCTGGCAGGAAAATTCTCCCTATATGGAATTTTTGGAGAATAGAGAACAATTCATTTGGGAAACTGAAAAAACTATGTGGAATCATTACCAACTCCGAAATTTGAATGGTACTATGGAATGCGTTTTAACTTCTGGAGATTTTCCGGATGAGAAAATTATAAAAATTGATGAAGAAAACAACTGGATATACTACAAGGCTTATTCTGATCAGAACCATCCTCTTTGCGCTCATATCCATAGAGTACATTTAAACGGCAATGGACAGCAACGATTAACTGATAAGCCCTACAACCATACTCAAGCAAATTTATCTCCGGATGGAAAATGGCTAACAGTTCAATACGAAAATGTTTCCGTTCCTCCTTCAACTGCTCTGTATAAAACAGATGGTACTCTCGTTAAAATTCTGGCACAGGGGCCTGCTATCAATGATCCTCGTTCTGAACTCTTCTCCTATATCGCAGGGGATAGTACAACAACTCTCTATGGAATACTTCATAAACCTGAAAATTTTGATCCCTCAGAAAAGTATCCTCTCATTGTCGGTGTATATGGAGGACCAGGTTCAAAAGCCATACATAATTTTTTCCAAAATGGTCATTATTACAACAAAGAAGGATATTTAGTAGCACACTTTGATAACAGAGGTACTTCTGGCCGGGGGAAAAATTTTAAAAATGCTGTGTATGGTAAGCTGGGTGAAATTGATATTCAGGACCAGGCTCTGGGAGTGAAATTTATCAGAAAAAGACAATATATCGATCCTGAACGGGTTGGCATAGTTGGTCATTCTTATGGGGGGTATATGGCTGCTATGGCAATAGTAAAATACCCTGATGTTTTTACAGCTGCAGTGGATCGTGCTGGTGTTACAGACTGGAGAAACTATGACAGTATCTATACTGAACGGTTTATGAATCTACCACAGGATAATCCCGAAGGATATGACAAAGCAACTGTTATGAAGTATGTAGAAAACATAAAAGGTCATCTGTTAATTATGCACGGCCTGATTGATGACAATGTTCATCCTACCAATGCCTGGCAACTCATTGATGCCCTGAATAAAGCCAATATATCCTATGAAAGCAGATTTTTCCCTCACGGCACCCATGGTTTTGGGGGAAGGGATACCCAGATGGATTTTTTTAAGCGATATTTGCAATATTAAGATTATTAAATTACACTAATTTTCTTGCTTTTATGCCTAAAAATCACTTTCTTTAACACTATAAATGTTAAAAACTAAGACTATTTTTCACCATAGACAGGAGACATTACTATGAATACTTTTAAACCTCATGTACCTGCTACTGTTACCATGAAAGACTTTAACCTGAAAACAGTTGCATTAGGGGTTTTATTCGGAGCTATTTTTGGCAGTGCTAATGCCTATCTGGGGCTGCGGGTCGGATTGACCATAAGTACAGCAATTCCTCTGGCAGTGGTCTCTGTAGCTGTATTACGATTACTGACCCCCATTTTTGGTAAGTCAACCATCCTGGAATGCAATATATCCCAAACCACTGGTTCTGCCAGTTCTTCTCTAGCTTCCGGAATTATATTTACTATTCCTGCCCTCTTTATCTGGGGATACAATATTTCCTTGATTCAGATGACCCTGCTCGCGATCTGCGGCGGACTTCTGGGAGTTTTGTTTATGATTCCTTTAAGAAATTTTCTGATCGTAAAAGAGCATCATAATCTTCCCTATCCGGAAGGAACAGCCAGTGCAGAAGTACTTATTGCTGCCAGTGGTGAAGGCGGCACTACTGCCAAAAATGTATTTAAAGGACTGGGAATTGCAGCTTTTTATAAAAGCCTGGTATCTCTTCTGCGGTTATGGCCAAGTAAAGTATTTTTAAAGATTCCTTTGATCAAAAAAGCAATCATCGGTTTTGACACCATGCCTGCTCTTTTAGGAGTGGGCTATATACTTGGCCGTCGTATCGGAACCATTATGGTGGGAGGCGGATTGATCTCCTGGGTGGTAATAATCCCGATTATTGCCTGGCAGTTTGGTGATGCAGAAATCTGGCCCAATACTCTTGAATATCTGCGCTCCAAAGGACTGGATCCTTCTATTACCACAATTGGCCAGTTAACCCCCAAAGAAATCTGGGAGGGATATATTCGAATTATCGGTGCCGGAGCAGTGGCTGCTGCCGGAATTATTACGGTTATCAAATCTATACCAACCATGATCAGTTCCCTGCGTATTGGCATTAAAGAGCTTCGTACCAGTGCCAGCTCCTTGAATGCTGGTAAAAAAAGAACCGAACAGGATCTTTCCATAAAATATGTTTTGTTAGGTGTATCATTTATAGTTTTGATGATTACTTTTTTGCCTGGTATCATCGGTCACAATACCGATACTTTAATGAGATTTATTAGTGCTATAGCAATTGCAATATTTGCTTTTTGTTTTGTCACCGTATCTTCCCGGATTGTGGGAATGATCGGTGTGTCCTCCAATCCCACCTCAGGGATGGCAATTGTTACCCTCCTGGGTACCGGCCTGATTTTTCAATTGCTGGGATGGACAGATCTGACCGGAAAAATTACTGCTCTTACCATTGGTACCATCGTGTGCATATCTGCTTCCATTGCCGGGGATATTTCCCAGGATCTGAAAACAGGATTTCTGGTGGGAGCAACTCCCAGAAAACAGCAGATAGGAGAGATAATTGGAGCAATAGGCTCTTCCTTTTTTGTCTGCCTGGCAGTATTTTATCTGGGTAAAGCCTATGGATTCGGTACAGAAGAACTGCCTGCACCCCAGGCTACACTTATGAAAACTGTTCTGGATGGAGTAATCGATGCAAATTTGCGATGGGATCTGGTCGGCATCGGGGCGTGCTTCTCAGTCATTGTTTTTTTGTGTAAGATTCCACCCCTTCCCTTTGCAGTTGGGGTCTACCTGCCTCTCTATACTATGACTCCGGTATTCATCGGAGGATTTCTCCGACATATTATTGATAAAAAATACGGAGGTATTACAAAAGAATCTGAAAAAGGAAAAGACCAGGGCATTCTTCTGGGATCAGGTTTTATTGCCGGAGAAGGACTTATGGGAGTAATTATCGCTGTTGTGGCTGTAATACTGTCCCAGACTCCTCGTTTTCTGGAATTACACTATCCGGCGGAATGGATGGGACAGGTTGTTTCAGCTCTTGTTTTTTGTGGATTAGTATGGTACCTGTATACCATTGCTGCCAGGGCCAAGGAAAATAAATAAAAAGGGGATATTAATAATGAATATCCAGGATTTATCAACTGAAAAAAATATTACTATTATGATTGTAGAAGACAGCCACACCCAGGCTGTATACTTAAAAAAAATACTGATCGAAAAAAATTACACAGTAACTGTCACTCATAATGGTGAAGAAGCGCTTGCTGAATTAAGAAAAAAAATGCCCAAAATTGTTGTCAGTGATGTGCTCATGCCTGAAATGAATGGCTATGAATTGTGTAAAAAAATAAAATCTGATGAAAATCTAAAAAAAATCCCGGTAATTTTGCTTACCACTCTCTCAGACCCTGAAGATATTATTAAAGGGCTGAAAGTAGGAGCTGATCACTTTATCACCAAACCATTTAAACCAGATTTTCTCATTTCCCATATTCAGTATATACTTATCAACCATGACCTCAGGAAAAAAGGAGTTGCTGATCTGGGAATGGAAATATACTTTGGCGGTCAGAAATATTTTCTCACCTCAAACCGAATACAGATACTGGATCTTCTTTTTTCCACCTATGAAGCAGTTATCCATAAAAACAAGGAACTGGAACAGTTAAACCGGAAACTGGAGGAATCCTTACGAACCATCAAACAGTTAAAAGGATTGATACCTATCTGTTCTGAATGCAAAAAAATCCGTAACGACAAAGGCTATTGGGAACAGCTGGAAGTGTTCCTTAAAGCTCATTCCGATATTGATTTTACTCACGGCCTTTGTCCGGAATGCGAAAAAAAATACTATAATACTATGAAAAAAAATTAAAT
>JAWODZ010000145.1:0-13579 GCA_046483025.1 bacterium | reverse complement strand
TATCTGACCGTATGATCCATGAGAGGGGCAAACATATTGCCGAAAACGATGGCAAACATAATTCCTCCGGCAAAAAGAGAAAAGGTCTTGATGATTTGACCCACAATGGCGATAAGGCTGCCATATATCAGCTGAGCAGCAGATGTTTTGGGAGCGGACACCGGATCAGTTACCATAAAAAAAGCAGCTAAAAATACTCCTCCGCTAAAAAGTCCGTACAACAAAGGAGGAGAAAGTTCAGGGACCAAAGCATGAAGGATGATCTGAACAACAGTATATACGGAAAGAAAACTTATAACCAGTCTCCATTTTGCTGCTTTTTTATACACAATATACAATCCTCCCAGAATAAGCAGCATTGCTGATCCTTCTCCCAGTACACCACCGCCGATAAAGAGTGTTTCTCCCAGCTTCTCAAAGGAACCGTTTATATTGCCCCATATGAGCTGCAGTAAATCCGGAAGTTTCTCAGCGCCGGCTCTATAGGCATGAGAAGGGGTAGCGGTAGTTAAAGCAGAAAATTTTCCGCTCAAGGGTAAAAAACGCCAGGTTGCAAATCCGCCAGGAAAATCAGAAAAATTCGCTGCCGGTACCCACCTGGCGGTCATATGTATAGGAAAAGTTATATAAACAAAACACCGCCCGGTAAGTGCAGGATTAAACACATTAAAACCAAAACCACCAAACGCCATTTTACCAAACGTTATACCGAATATAGCTCCGATGATAACCATATAAAAAGGTATAGTGGGTGGCAGCACCAGAGCAAAAAGAATACCGGTGACAAAACTGGCTTCTGTTACTTTACCATCTGAATTACGTACAAAAAGCCATTCTGTGATAAAACAGGTTGCTACTGACAGTAAAATGATTCCCATACTCACCCAGCCATAAAAATAAATGGAAGCAATAACTGCCGGTAAAAGCCCCAGTATTACTGTCCGCATCATTGACTGCTTTTGAACGGGTGTATTAAATTTCATTTACGGTATTTCCTGAGCATATCCATAAAAAATTACTATAATCTTAATTTAAATATATAATGATAATGTAAAACTAAATTTTGGTAAAATCAATTGATTTACCTAAGAAATGGAAATAACATCCACCTAAATCCTCTCCTTCGACAAGCATGTACCGAGCTTGTCGAAGTGCTCAGGACAGGCTCTCAAAGAAGGCCTTCTCAACAATTATTCTCCCCTTGAGGGGAGACCTTACTTACCGGATACGAACACAGACCTCTGACTACAATCTACTGGCTTCTGGACGAAATCATTTCACGTTCTCACGTTCTCACGTTCTAAAGTTCTTGTTGTTTTATTTGTTATCTTTTTGCTTTTTTTATTCTTGCATCTTCACTATCAAACATAAATTATCAATCATAATTGTCAATCACGGACCAATATGCACCATATCATACTGAAAATCATCCCGCTCGTAATACTGCTCATCCCGCTTACAGAGTTCATATTCTCCTTTTAACAAGGAATAATGTCCGTGTTCCATGCTGGCCAGATACTGCAGAATTTCCTGGGCACCACGATCTGTCACTTCCTGAGAAAGAGCATCATAGAACTCTTCTGATTTTTTTTCTGCGTCAATGGCAACTTCCAGTAAATCAGGAACGGATTCGGTTTCCTTTAAAGCCAGGGTTAGCCGGGGAGCCAATGATTTCTCCGGTAAAGCGGGATCTTCATCAGAGAACATTTTTGCATACAGTTTTCTAACCACTTGCTGATGTTTTTTTTCTTCACTGATCAAGAAATCCAGCTTATCCTTAATAACAAAGTTAGAAACCATTTCCTTAAGTTTCTTATACAAATCTTCTGCTTCAATTTCGGACTTTATGGCAGTTGCCAGGGCTTCCTGTACATCAATAGAAGAAAAATCAATGTCCATTATTTCCTCCTTATTTTATTAACTGTTAAATATTTTTTAATATAGTAAATTTATCTATCACTTTGAAGTTCTTTTAAGGTTTGTAACACTTCTTCCACATGTCCTTTAACTTTGACCTTTTCCCAGGCGTGCGCTATCTTTCCCTGCGGATCAACAATATAGGTACTTCGCTGTACTCCATAATATTCACGTCCGTACATTTTCTTCAACACCCAGACTCCGTATTTTTCGATTACTTTATGTTCCGGATCACTTAAAAGTGTAATTGTGAGACCATTTTTATCCCTGAAATTACAGTGGCTTTTCAGAGAATCCGGACTGATACCCACAACTTCTGAACCCAAAACATCAAAATCCTTTTTATGTCGGGTAAAATCCACTGCTTCCAGGGTACAACCGGAGGTATTATCCTTGGGATAAAAATAGAGTACAACCCATTTCCCCTGAAAGTGGGAAAGACATACTTTCTCATCATCCGCACTTTTCAGACAAAGATCTGGTGCCTTTGCGCCTTTTTTCATATAAATTTTCCTTCTATAAAATATGCCCCAGAGACTCAGAGAACACAGAGATTTTTTAAATAATAAATCGTTTAATTCCTTCTTTAATCAATTCTGAATTACAATTCATTAATAGACTTTTCAGCTATTTGTTTATATACTCAGCAAATTTCTTGCCCAAAGTTCTCCCTTTATTCAGAAGTTCCTTATCTACCCCGCCCTGAAAAGGTAATGAATCAATAAATTCCCACTTCATAGCCTCGGCAATTTTCTTGACCTGTCTGAGAGCACCGCCACTCCAGCCGTAACTGCCAAAATAAGCACATACTTTATTACGGATATGTTTATGAGCTGCAACTTCCAGCACCTGTTTCATAGAGGGAAATAATTTTCCTTCATAGGTGGGAGCCCCGATCATGACGCCTTTTTGGGTCCAGAGATAGGGGAGTATATAGCTGACATGAATCCGGGATACATCAAATATTTCTACAGGCATACCTGTGCTTGAAATTCCATGTGCGACTTCATTCATCATCTCTTCTGTATTGCCATACATGGTGCTATAGAGCAGGGTTACTCCGGGTTCACATTCATCTGTTGCATATTCTGCCCATTTTTTGTAAAGTTCTACAATTCTGGAAGGATCTTTCCGCCAGATCAATCCATGAGAGGGTGCAATGGTCTTTATATCCAGAGATGAAAGTTTATCAATGGCATTGAGCACCGGTTTACTGAAATTTGCCACAATATTCACATAATACCGCAGTGCTTCCTTTTCATAAAAGGTTTGATCTTTGTACTCATCATCAAATATGGCTCCGCGCAGAGCTCCGTAACTGCCAAAGGCATCACAGGAGAAAAGTATCTTATCCTGATTATCGTAGGTAACCATGGTTTCCGGCCAGTGAACAAAAGGAGCATGATAAAAAGTAAGTGTTTTGCTTCCTAATTTTAGTTCTTCTCCATCCTCCACAATTTTAATATTTTCACTGATCCCATAAAAGGCCTGGATCATATCTTTACTTTTTGGTGATCCTATGATAGTTACATCAGGGGCTATTCTGCTCAGGGTTTTCAGCATTCCTGTATGATCTGGTTCCATATGATTTATTATCAGGTAATCAAGCTTCTGAAGCGGAATAACTTCGTCAATTTGATCCAAAAAATTATCAGTTTTCATTGATTTAACTAAATCAATCACAGCATTTTTTTCATCCTGAATAATATAAGAATTATAGGAAACCCCCTCCTCAGTAATCGGCCAGAGCCCTTCAAACAGATCAGTTGTTCTGTCATTTACCCCTATCCAGTAGACCTGAGGTTTAATCTCAACAGCTGGCATATAAATTCCTATCTCTTTTTAAGCTGACATTATTGATAGTGATAACAATATTATTCCACTATTGAAAACATATCTTTTGAGGCTCCGCATTCCGGACATATCCAGTCATCCGGCAAATCTTCAAAAGAAGTGCCGGGGTTAACACCATTATCCGGATCACCTTTCTGCGGATCATAAATATAACCGCAAACATCGCAAACCCACTTTTCCATAGTAACCCTCCTTAAATTTTTAAATTATTAACACTCTCTAAAAGAAACATGTATAATAACCACAGAGCACTCACAGAGTAAAAATAAGAACACAGAGAATAATTTTTTTACATACTTCATAATAATTAAATATTTCTCATTATCCTTTGAGGTTCTATTATTTTTTAGGCGATCTCTAAATCAACCCAACATCTTAAACACAGCCAAGGTAAAATCATCATTTAAGGGTTCCCCCTGAGCATGTTTTCTCAAAGAATCAAAAATTTTATTCATGATTTCTTTGGCGGACCCTGAATGTACCTGCTCAACGGCTTCAATAATACCCTGACGTTCGAACATTTTCCCTTTTTTATTATATGCTTCACTTAAGCCGTCGGAAAACATAATAAATGTATCACCCGTATCAAAATGAATTTCTGAACCACTGTAATATATATCAGAAACAGCGCCTAACAGCAGTTCTGTCTTTTCAATATGTCTGTAGGTCCCGTCATTTTTAATTAATATAGGTGTGTCATGTCCGGCAGATGTATATGTAAATATCTGGTTCTCAAAATCAAATATTCCGTAAAATGCGGTAATAAACCGTCCTGATTCAGCACAAGATTTAAATATTTTTGTATTAAGCTCTGACATGATTTTACCGGTATCCATTATATCGGGAATAGAATCGCTGTTCTTTCTTTTCTCCACTAATTCTCCGACAATACTCTTCATCTTTGCTTTTATTTTACTGGATTCTAGGTCATGTCCCATAACATCAAAAAGAAATATACCCAGTGCCGAACAGCATTGTTCCCGGTCAATGATAAAACTCTCAATATAGTCTCCGCTTAACAGTTCTGAAGGTAGAGTAAGGGCAAATAAATCTACAAAAGGAAGAGAATGAATGTGTTTTATTTCAGGTGTATCTGGAATAGTATAGGAAACCTTGCCGGTCTCATAAGAATCACCAACTAATAAATTATTGATTTTTCGGATCTCCTTAAGGAGAAATTGTCTGTGTTTACGTTCTTCTTCTGCCAGCTGAAGGAACAGGGTGTTTACATCAGAGTATGATTGTTTTTGACTTTCCCGCATATAGAAATTAAAGGCTTCAATTTCACGTTTAAGGGCATATCTTAAAGCGTTCAGAATTTTCTGTTTTTTTATTTTTTCCATAATCCATCAATTAAAATTCAATAAATTTTTCTTTTTTTGCTCCGCAGACAGGACAGGTATCCGATTAATTTTTCAATTTCTTTCTGATTGGTTCTGGGAAAAATATGGGGGACATCTTCAATTTTTCCGCATTCAATACATCGGACATGATAATGATTCCGCAAATCTCCGTCGTACCGGGCTGCTTCCTTCCCACAAAAAATTTCTAATATTTTACCCTGATCTTTGAGTAAGTTCAAATTTCGATACACAGTTCCTTTACTGATATTTGACATTTCATCTCTGGCTTTTTCATATATCTGGTCAGCAGTCAGATGCTCTTTACCGGATCTGACAATTCTCAGTATTAAATCCCTTTGCTGACTGGTTCTCTGTATGGTATGGTGATTTTTCATTTTTATCTTATCAATAATAGTAACTATTATTAATTACAAAAAATAATTACTACTGTCAAGTATTTTTTATCTTTGATTATTTTACCCTGACAGGATCACTGACCCTATCAGGGTTCGTGAACACAAAAATTACACTATCATTGTTGACTAAAAAAAATTTTTTGAACCATACGATTGCCTGGTATATCCATCCCGGCCATAATGTTTAACAAGGGCATAAGTCCCTGAAACAGACAATCTAAATTAAGTCTATTTCAATCAAAGTTTAAAATCCCTTTCAATAAACATCCGGGATACATATCCTGTACGATCAGTACGAAGAAGCCAACTCTTAGATCCTGAGTCAATTTCAGGATGACAACCCCTTTCTCCTCTATAAAACTCAACCTTAACATAGTCTTCACTTTCAATAGACCCTCACCGCATCCTCCTGCAGCACCTCCTCAAAAACTTCCAGAAAAACTTCAGCATCTGACTGGCTGAAAATGATGGGAGGCTTGATCTTCAGAACATTGTTATAAGGTCCGTCTGAACCGATAAGTACGCCCTTGTCTTTCATCCTCTCCACAATATAGGCCGCCTGTAGGGGCGCCTGTTCTCTGGTCTTTTGATCTAACACCAGCTCAACTCCCAGGAAAAGCCCTACTCCTCTTACATCTCCTATCAAAGGATATCTGACCTGAAGTTCAGAGAGACCTTTTTTTAGAAAATTCCCCACCTGCAGAGCTTTCTCCGCCAATTTTTCTTCCTGGATAACATCCAGCACTGCCATTCCCACAGCACAGGATACGGGATTGCCCCCAAAGGTATTGAAATACTCCATGCCGTTGTCAAAAGACCGGGCAATCTCTGGGGTGGTGATTACAGCTGCCAGGGGATGTCCGTTACCGATGGGTTTTCCTAAGGTAACAATATCCGGGACCACTCCCTGGGTATTAAATCCCCAGAAATCTGGTCCCACTCTGCCGAATCCAATTTGCACCTCATCCGCAATGCATACTCCGCCTGCCTGGCGTACATACTGATAAGCGGATTTCAAAAATCCCTCCGGAAGTACAATCTGACCTCCGCAACCCATGAGCGGTTCGCAGATAAAAGCAGCAATACCTCTGCCCTGTTTTTTGATTTCAGATACAGCTTTTTTGATATGTTCAGCATACTTCTTTCCTGCCTCAGAATCGTCATATCTGTACGGTCCCTGATACAGATCCGGCATTATTACAGTATGAGTATGCTGCGGTTCACCCTGACCACCGGGGCCCTTGAATTTATAAGGGCTGATCTTAATCAGAGAACTAAGATTGCCGTGATAAGCACCGTCCAGAACAATCTTGTCTTTTTCTCCGGTATGAGCATAGGCCAGGCGGAGGGCCAGGTCATTGGCTTCACTGCCGGAATTGACCAGGTAACAAACACTGAGAGGATCCGGCAGCAGAGAACACAGCCGCTGACAGTATTCAACAATATTTTGGTGTAAATACCGGGTATTGGTATTCAGCACAGCCATTTGTTTTTGGGCAGCTTCCACTACTCTGGGATTACTGTGTCCCACCTGCGGAACATTATTTCTACAATCCAGATACATTCTGCCCTTATTATCATAGAGATACTGCATAAAGCCCCGGACAATGGTAAGCGGATTTTTATAGGATAGACTGAGAGAAGGACCCAGATAGATTTTTCTGAGCTCCATAATAGTTGCATCATTTACTATGCTGTCATGAGATGTATCCTTTGGTAATTCTACTATTAACCCAGGATCAGGACATATACTTAACCAGACATCCTTTTCACTGTATTGTGCCACTCCCGGGAAGTCGCCTTCATAATCAAGCATATCAGTAATTATCTGAAAATGTAAATGAGGAGGCCAGCCCCCGTTCACCCGGATCTCTCCCATGGATGCAAATCGTTCTCCAGCTTTGATCTTTTTCCCTTTATAAAGTCCCTGGTGTGAGTCTTCACTCAAATGTCCGTAAAGGGTATAAAAAACAATATCACTTTTTGGGGTATGTTTGAATATAATAGCAGGTCCGTAATCGAGCGGATTGTCATTATTCTGAAAACTGTGCACTTCCCCATCCAGTGGAGAGAAAACAGCAGTTCCCGGAGAAGCAAAAATATCAATGCCGAAATGAAGGGTTCTGCCTTCTTTCAGCTGGCTTTCCGATTTAAAAATTGAACTGGTGTAACAGAGCCTTACTTCATTGTACCTTCCCAGACCGTAAGTACAATGATGATCCTTAAGTATGTTAAAAAGATAATCAGAAAATGCTTCAGCATCTGAGGCTTTGGGAGGATTTTCAATCAATGTGCTTCCCATGCTGAGATCAAAAACAAAGGAATTCTCAGCAGTGATTGCCGGCTGTACAACCGGTTTGATGTTTTCCCTGTTCTCTTGTAACCACACAGTTACTTTTTCTGTATTAGGACAGGGAATCTTTCCGCAGGCATTTCTGAAATGGTACAGAGCCAGATGTGGATATACTGTATCCAGTTTTTCCATGAGGCACCAGGCTGGCTGAGAAGATATTTGCAGATATTCATTATCAGGTTTCTGGCCAGCATTAAAAGAAGATATGCATGCGCTCATACAGAGTCGCATCCCAATCATAGGAAACAGCACCCTGAGTTCATTGTCAGTCAGAGAAAGAACGGAATGATAACCGGCAATTACCTGAGAAGCAGCGGCAAGAGGATCTTCTTTATTCATCATGGCATAAGTACAGGTAATGGCAAGCTCACATATAGTATAGGTTTTTACCATGTCTCCGAAATCTAAAATCCCGTTGATAGATCTTTTTCCAAATGATTCCGGGGATGTGTCAGGTAAAGACACCAGTATATTATAATCATTCCCGTCATTGTGTATCACACTTTTCTTTAATAAGGAAAGCAGCGGTACTGCTTCTCTTTTATACCGGGCAAGAAACCTCTCAACCATCTTCTGTCTTTTACTGTCTTCAATATAAATTTTGTACTTTTCTGCTGTCTGCAAACCGTGTTTCATGTCCCAAATTACATCTCTCTCCGATTCAGGATGGGAAAAATCAGATAAGACTTTGACAAGACTTGCCATAAACTCACCTATCTGATTCAGCAGTTCAGGGGAATGGGGATTAACCTTAGCAAATGGGACTCCGGGAATATAGGATAATAAACGGATATAATAGGGATGTTTTTTATCGTCATGAACAACACCAATGTTTTCTCCTCCCTTAGTTGGACAGACTTTGGAACAGAGACATTCCTCTGATTTTCTCTGAATATGTTCCATAGCTTTATTCTGAAAATCTAGTACTGACTTACTTTCCTTTGAATTGGCAATCTTTAAAACATAGCCTTCACCGGAATCATCCTTTAATAAAAAATTTCTATCCCGTTCACCGGGAAGCTTTTGAGCTGATGTGTGCAGATTAAAAATTTCTTTTGCGAATGTGACCGCATCCTGTTCTGAAAAAGACGGTATGGTATTATCATATTTAATCACGGAAACACCTTTATCATGAATAGTGTTCAGAATAATAATTTATACATTCTTTTTTTTCTTATCATGCTCAAGAGAGGCATAAGCACTATGATTATGAATGGATTCAAAATTCTCTGACGACACATTATACCATTCAATACGGGAATCCTGATTTAGTTTCTCTGCTACTGACCTGACCATATCTTCCACAAACTTAGGATTATCATAAGCAGACTCTGTTACATACTTTTCATCTTTACGCTTCAACAGAGCATACAGAGGACTGGAAGCAGAATTTTCCGCAATCTCAATCAATTCCTCTATCCACACAAATTTATGGAATCTGGCCTGAATGGTAATTATTGATCTTTGATTATGAGCGCCCTTTTCCGAAATTTCTCTGGAACAGGGGCAAAGAGAATTTACCGGTATCTCAACTCCTAAGATAAAATCCTTTTTTTCCTTTAAATTACCAACATAAGTACAGTTATATTCCATCATACTGACCGCACCGCTTACCGGAGCTTTCTTTTCAATAAAATAGGGAAATCTGATCTCCATATGAGCTTCCTGCGCATTCAGTTTTTTTTTCATCTTTTTTAATATTTTACTCACTGTATCTATGTGAATCTCCCGGTGATATTCATTTAAAATCTCAATAAAACGGCTCATATGAGTCCCCCGAAACTGATGGGGCAGGTTAACATACATGTTAATAGAACCAATGGTATACTGAATCTTTTTAGCCCTATCCCTTACTGTTATGGGATAACTGAGATTCTTGACTCCTACTTTATCAATGGTAATTCCACTTGCCGACGGTTCATTCTGAATATCATACATTTATACATCTCCATTAAATGAGCTAAATCTAAACATTATAATAATTTAATAAATTATAGTATAAATTAAGAGACCTGAGTCCCTGCATGTGTTCAATATGGGTTTTAAAATAAAGATCATACATCTTTCTGACTTCTGCAATCTGATAAGGGCCGGGGTGGAGGTCAGCAGCATGATTAAGAGATTCTTTCTGCAGAAAATAGAGAATTTCCAGAGTTTCAGCTGATATCCTCAATCCCCCTTGATTTTTACTGCAATCATGACATAATAATCCCCCCTGATCTGGCTGAAACAGACCGCCATGGAAACCAAGGGATTTCTTACAGTTCAGGCATGAATTCCAGCTCGCCTTGTATCCCATAATGTCTATCAGGTGTTCCTCAAAAAACCAGAAATATCCTTCCATGAATTTTTCATTACGATCAATTGAAGATAGAGTATCAACCAGTAATTCAAAAAGATCATGCACCGGATTTTCATCCTCAATAATTTTTTCCACTAACTCAATAGTAGCAAAAGCAAGAGCCGTTTTCATTGGATTTCCAATTATGTCGTAATGGGGATCAATAAGATCAGCTTTACTCAATAGTTGAAGATCTCGGGTTTTTTTCTCATAATAAATAATGTGGATATAGGTTAATGGTTCCAGACACCCTTTAAATTTACTTTTCAGACTACGGCTTCCTTTAGCAATCATTCTAACTTTTCCGAAATCTTTTGTCAGTATGGAAACAATTTCAGAAGTTTCCCCGAATTTCCACCCTTTCAGAACTATACCTTCACTGTTTAAAATGGCCATAAAACCTCACAACCACTTCATAAAGGTTGTTAATAAACCAAGATAAATAAACAAACCGATAATATCATTTGAAGTGGTAATAAAAGGAGCTGTCGCAACAGCTGGATCAAAATTTAATTTTTTTAATATAAATGGAATTAACGTTCCAACTATACTGGCATTAATAAGTACAGCAATCAAGGCGAAAGAAAGCAATATACCAAAATACAGCTGGTGAAAAATAAATAAGAGTACCGCTATTAGAAAAACTGAAATAACCAGTGCGTTAAAAAGGGTTACACTCAACTCTTTAGCTAATCTTTTTTTTATACTATGATGGGTTAATTCACCGGTAGCCAGACCGCGGATTACTATAGTTGCAGACTGAATGCCTATATTACCCCCCATAGCCATGATAAGAGGTATAAAAAAAGCTGCTATTAATATCTGATCCAGAGTGGCTTTATAATGTGACATAACTACAGCAGAGATCATCTGTCCCACAAAAGCTACCATTAACCAGGGAAGTCTGATCCATGAAAGTTTAAAGATGGATCCTTCATGAGGGATTTCATCTGTGATACCGGCCATCAGATTCATATCCTCAGTAGTTTCTTCATCCACAACTTCTAAAATATCATCAGCAGTAATTCTTCCGATCAGTTTATTGCTCTCATCCACTACCGGTGCTGCCACCAGATCGTATTTACGGAATATATTTGCCACCTCTTCCTGGTCTGTATCTTTGGGTATGGCAATAAAATCTTTGTCCATAATATCAATAAGGCGTGTTTTGGGATCGGAAAGTACAAGCTTGGCTAAAGAAACTACACCCTTAAGATATCCATACCTGTCAATAAGATAAATATTGTAAACATCAACCACATCCTTGGATTTTATTCTCAATACATTAAGAGCCTCCTTCACCATCCGGTTCTGATGAACTGCCACAATCTCCAGTGCCATGATTCTTCCGGCAGTCTCCTCATCATGCATAAGAAGCGTTTTAATATCCCGAAATTCTTCCAGAGGGAGTGCTTTTAATATATCCTGGTTTACATCCGGACTGAGTTCATCAATAATTTCGGTTGCATCATCAGAATCCATCAACGAAATAATTCTAACAATCCGTTTTTCATCAATATTGTTTATCAATTCTGTGGAGATGGAATGATCAAGTTCAATAAGAACTTCAGCAGCGGTTTTATCATTCAAAAGGTTTATTATTTCTGTTCTTTGATCATTATTTTCAAGATGAGTTATTGCTTCTGATATATCCGCAGGATGTAGATCCACCAGGATCGTTTTTAATAATGTTGTCTCATTATTAACGACCAGATCATGAATATATTCATTTATATTAATTTCTTTGTCAATTTTTTCCTTATCAGTCATGTGCGCTACCCTTACTTAATCTGTGAAGCTCATTACTTAACTGCACAAATTGTTTAATAGTTAAATTTTCGGGTCGTTTAGTTACATCAATCGAAAGTTCATTCAACAATTTTTTATCCCTGATAACTGTCTTAAGTGTATTCCTGATCATTTTCCTTCTTTGCGAAAACAGCTTTTTTAATAGTATACGAAAAAATTCCTCATTTTCCAATGGGTAGAGAGGGTTTTCAAAAAAATTTATTTTTATTACAGAAGAATCAACTTCCGGAACAGGGAAAAAAGAATTTCTGGATATGGTAAAAACTTGCTTTACTTCTGAATATAACTGAAACAGGACAGAGGGAATACCATATGTTTTTGAATGGGGAGCACTTGTTAATCTGTCAGCTACCTCCTTTTGTACAGTAAAAACAGAGGTTCCAATCTTGGATCGATATTCCAGCAATTTGAATAGGATGGGGCTTGTAATATAGTAAGGAAGGTTTCCTACGATATGAATTCTTTTCTGATGATGTTTAAAAAAACCATCTGCAAACTCAAGAAAATCAGCATTGATGATTTCCAGATTTTCGGCTTGATGAAACTTTTTTCGGAGTAACTGGGCAAAACGATTGTCAATTTCAACTGCTGTTACTTTCCGGGCCGGTGTTTCAACTAAAAACTGGGTAAGCCTACCATCCCCGGGGCCAATTTCCAGAATCAAGTCATCATCTGTAATTTCGATGAGGTTGACAATCTTTTCAGCAATATGTTTATCTTTAAGGAAATGCTGACCTATGTTCTTATTTAATCGCAAGTTTTTCATTAATAAGTTTTTTTACCTGATAACACAAATATCAGTTTACATAAACCTTTGTTAAATATTTATTAACCATTAAGATCAATAAAAATACAATATTGAATATATTAAATTTAGGGAAAGAAATCAACGGTAGCAAATAATAAAATGTATCAATATATTTGGTGCCAACAAAAAATCTTATTCAAATTAAAACTTTTTGATAATCTTAAAAGTCTTATATTATATAGTGATATAATGATAAAAAACCAATATAAAAATTAAAGGGATTAAATATGTCTATTCTTACCTTTTTACGAAGTATCATTGTTTTAGTCGTATTTAATGTAGTCATCAGTGTTCAAACGGTTGAAATCCCCACAACAAATGCCGGAAAATCATTAACAGTTTTTCTAAATGCGGTTGAATCAGGTGAATTAGAACAGCTGGTAAATAACTATTTCCATGAAAATATGTTTAAAGAAATCTCCCCTGAAAGACATATCAATTTTCTGAAAAGGATGCATAGAATGCACGGCGGATTTACTGTTTTTAAAATCACGGAATCGCAAGAAAACTATATAAAAATTATAGCCAAAGGGATTAACAGCAATGCTTGGAGAATATTTGTCATACAGACAAAAAACCAGGTGTCCGATAAAATTACCGGTATTGATGTCAGAGAGACCACACCACCCATGGAATATCTCGCTACACTTCCAAAAATTGATATTAAGAGACCAGTACCTGATAATTCCATAGTTCAGGGAGTGCTTGCTGAAGAAATTGATAAGTATATGACTGACC